>JAZOOW010000001.1:0-3956 GCA_045655145.1 Eubacteriales bacterium
CCTGCGGTAAAAATTCTTGCAATATCCGCATATTGCTACGCATTTTTCCCTTGTCTATCCGAAATATTTGCCCGCCGAAAACTGCGTGCACCCCTCGCCGAAGGAATTTTTGATGGATTTTGGCGGCGCGAGGCGCAGAAAAGTGTGGACTTTTTAAGGCGAGTGACGCCGAAAGACGTAAAAATTCGTCGACGAGGGGCTTGTTGGTTCAAGCCCACTTAGGCTACACAGAAAGGAACTGTATGAACGAAAAGAATGTAGATCAACGGGCGGTGCTCGTCAGCATTGCACGGGATAACGCAGAGCTTGCGTCGGTCAATGCCTCGCTTGATGAGCTGACGCGTCTTTTGGAAACAGCAGGCGGTGAGGCGGCTTTCCGTATGGTTCAGATCAAATCCTCCTATGATGCCCGCACCTGCATCGGTAGCGGCAAGGTTTCGGAGCTGAAGGAGCTTTGCTTTCATCACGGGGTGCATCTTGCGATATTTGATTTTGAGCTATCTCCCTCGCAGATCCGCAATCTTGAGGATGCACTTGAGGACGTAATGGTCATTGACCGTAGCATGCTCATCTTGGATATTTTTGCCCTGCATGCCACAACCGGAGAGGGAAAGCTGCAGGTAGAGCTTGCACAGCTGAAATATACAGCCCCACGCCTGGTAGGCAAGGGAACCGAGCTTTCACGACTTGGCGGCACGATCGGCACGCGTGGCCCGGGAGAATCACAGCTTGAGCAGGATCGCCGTCATATCAAACGTCGTATAGATGCGCTGGAAGCACAGCTTCGCGAGATGGAGGGTACCCGTGCTACCATGCGTGCGGCGCGCGACCGCTCGGGAATCCCGAAGGTGGCTATCGTCGGCTATACGAACGCCGGAAAATCTACGCTCCTCAACCGCTTGACGGATGCAGGCGTTCTCTCCGAGGACAAGCTTTTTGCTACGCTGGATCCCACCACGCGTCGCCTCGACCTTCCTGAAAACGAAAGCGTTCTTCTGACCGATACGGTAGGCTTTATCCGCAAGCTTCCGCACCATCTTATCCGGGCCTTCCGCTCAACGTTGGAGGAGGCCGCTTATGCGGATATCCTTCTTGTTTTGATCGATGCTACCGATCCGGAGGGGGAGGAGCATTTGGCTGTCACAGAAGGACTTCTTGAGGAACTGGGGGCAGGAGGAAAGCCTATTCTCTACGTCTATAATAAATGTGATGAACTTCCGTCCTTTCCGTCGCTTGAAGAGGAACGGGAAAACACGGTTTTTATCTCGGCGCATGACGGGCGCGGGGTAGACCGCTTGCTCGATCGCTTGCTCTCTGTCGTACGGGCAGGAAAAAGACCCGTTCGCCTGCGCTTCCCTTATAAGGAGCAGGGGCGCGTGAGTGCGGTATACGCCTACGGAACGGTAGAGGCCGTTTCCTACGAAGAGGATGCGGTGTATGTGGATGCGATCCTTGACGGGCACGGAATCGGTTATTTCCGCGCGTTTCTCGAAACGCCGATTCCTTCAAAAGAGGAGGATATCTGATGGCAGATCGAGCATCCTATACAACCCTGCGTGCTTTGGGAGAGGATACCTATGAGGAAAAGAAATCCGTATTTATCGGGCGGGCTATGCCTGTAAAGACCGAGGCGGAGGCACTCTCCTTTTTGGCATCGGTGCGCGCGGAATTTCCCGATGCGCGACATCATGTGTATGCTTATGTTCTCCGCGATAACGGAACGACCAGATACAGCGACGACCGTGAGCCGCAAGGAACGGCAGGGATGCCTGTCTTGGATGTTTTGCGCAAGGCGGATATTACCGATGCGGCTATTGTGGTGGTTCGTTATTTTGGTGGAACGCTCTTGGGGACGGGCGGTCTTGTCCGCGCTTACACAAAAGCGGCCGCTGGGGCGGTAGAGGCCGCAGGTATGGCCGTCTGTACAAGGCTTGCGACGCTTCTCTTGGACGCCACCTATGCAGACTATCAAAAGATACTCTCGCTTCTTGAAAGTGAGAGCCTCACGGTGGAGAACAGCGATTTTTCCGATTGCGTGCGGCTCACGCTTTCGCTTCCGGTCACGGAGCGGGAACGGTTTTCAGACCGCGTGACAGAGCTGACCTTCGGTCGTGCCCTGGTAACGGAAGAGGGGGAACATTACGGCTTTCTTTGAACCTCTTGCTTTCCCATCAAAAAACGGCGTACTTTCGTCAAAAGGTCGCCGTTTTTTGCTTTTTTGCAAAGAAATATGAAAAAATACGCAGAAAAAAAGTTTTTCGGGAGAATTTTGCGTACATTGTCTTTAGAAGGACGTGAAATGGAGGAGGTGCCGTCGCTTGGACAGAATTTGTGATATTTTTTTGGCGCGTGAGGAACAGTTTCTTTCGCCGTATGCCCTTTTGACAAAAAACACCCGTGGGCGCGAGAAGGCCATACACCCTTGCGAGAACCGAACGGAATTTCAGCGTGACAGAGATCGCATCCTGCACTGCAAATCCTTTCGCAGGCTGATGCATAAAACACAGGTATTCTTCTCCCCAACGGATGAGCATTACCGTACGCGTATGACACATACGCTGGAGGTAACACAGGTTGCACGGATCATTGCACGTGCCCTTCGTCTCAATGAGGATCTGTGCGAGGCGGCGGCACTTGGTCACGATCTGGGGCATACCCCCTTCGGTCATGCGGGAGAGGCAGCCATGCAACGCTGCTTTGATCCCGGTTTTACGCATTATAAGCAGAGCCTGCGTGTCGTTGATCATCTTGAAAACGACGGTGAAGGCTTAAACCTCACCTTTGAGGTTCGCGATGCCATTCTCAATCATACCGGAAAATGTATGGCATCTACACTCGAGGGCGTGATTGTGAAATTTGCTGATCGAATCGCGTATATCAATCACGACATTGACGACGCTTGCCGCGCAGGGATCCTGACACCCGAGGACATCCCCGCACATCTGACCGCCGTTTTGGGGCATAGCCACAGCGAGCGGATCGACACCATGGTGCGCGCCGTCATTGAGGCCAGCACCGATCGGGGTGAGATCGCGATGACGCCGGAGGTCGGAGAGGCTACCATGGAGCTGCGTGATTTCATGCACCGCCGTGTATACACCGATTCTGTCGCCAAGGCAGAGGAGGAAAAGGCACAGGAGCTTCTCATTGCGCTCTACGACCATTTTTGCGCAAATCCCGAGGCAATGCCCACGCTTTATAAAAACAACGTCGTACGTGACGGGCTTGCCCGCTGTGTATGCGATTATATTTCTGGCATGACAGACCGGTATGCGATCGCCCTATACAACGACATCTTTATTCCAAAGGTATGGGGGGGATGATATGATCGCAAGAGAGATCGTTGAGGAGATTTTGGCGCGTACGGACATAGCCTCCCTGATCGGCAGCTACGTGACCCTGAGGCGCGCAGGCTCCAATATGACAGGGCTTTGTCCGTTCCACAGTGAGAAAACCCCCTCCTTTACCGTATTTACGGCAGGGAACAGCTTTTATTGCTTCGGATGCGGTGCCGGCGGCGATGCGATCACCTTTTTACGGCGCATGGAAAATCTGGAGTATACCGATGCAGTGGAGCAGCTTGCCAAGCGTGCCGGTGTCCGTATTCCCGAAGCACCGGCACTTCATGCCGGCAGACGCTACGACAAAAGTCGCTTTTTTGAAATGAACAAGGAGGCGGCACGCTTTTTCCATGCATCTCTCCGTGCGAACGATCCGCATGCACGGCAGGCTGTGGATTACTTAAAAAACAAGCGCGGTCTTTCGGATAGCACCATTACGCATTTTGGTCTGGGATATGCCCCCGATTCCTTTGATGCGCTGACAAGCTATATGCGCGGTAAGGGCTACACCGAGGATGAGTTGATCACGGGCTTTTTGTGCGGTCGCTCGCAAAAAAACGGCAAGCTGTATGACGGCTTCCGCAATCGCGTGATGTTTCCGATCATCGATCTTTC
>JAZOOW010000002.1:0-12475 GCA_045655145.1 Eubacteriales bacterium
CAAAAAAAGACAGCCGCACGTGAGCGGCTGCCTGAAATTGTAATGCGGTGCTAAGCCTTCGATGCCCCTTTAGGGGTTAAGCCAGTATTAGCCCCTTCTAGGGGCTGTGCAAGCCACCGGTTCAACCGGTGGTTTTGACTTCTGCCCTTGGCTCGTATGGTCACGAGAAATAGATATTATAAAACGCTTACGGGATTTGAACTTCCCGAGATTTAATACTACTCTTTTGTGCATAGGAAAGACCTATGCACTTTTTGGTTGAAATTGCTTGACATTTCCTTCCTTATATGATATCATAATATCAAGATATTGTGATAGAATGATATCATTTGTTATAGGAGGGCGGCATTGTGCAACAAGCGACTAAAAGCGATAGAACAAAACAAGTGCAATTTCGTATGCCTACCGTGCTTCACAATCAACTAAGAAAGTTGTTGATTGATGATAATGTAAGTATGGCGGATTTGTTTAACAAAGCGGCGGAAGAATATATTGACAAGAAGAAAAAGGAGAAATCAAAATGACTGAAAAGATTATTGTAATTCCCGAAGGCAAAATTTGCGACTATGTGGATGGTAAATTTAGACCCGACACACCCGAAGAATATGTTCGTCAAACTATTGAAAAGCGCTTGGTGAATGAACATAAGTATCTCCCTAAGCAGATCAAAATTGAATTTACTCTTCAGTTGGGTTCGCGCAAGCCTCGTGCTGATATTGTCATTTTTGATAAGGGTTGTACTGAACTCACCCAAGAGAACATCAGGATAATTATTGAGTGTAAAAAAGAAACCGTAGAAGCTCGTAATGCAAAAGACGGTGTTGAGCAGCTGAAGTCGTACATGTCTGCGTGTCCGAACTGTGAGTGGGGCATGTGGACTAACGGAAAGCAGAAAGAGGTGTTCCGCAAATTCGTTAATGATAAAGGTCAGATTGAATTCATGGATTATAATGATATTCCGTCTGCCGATGGAAACCTTGACGATGTTGACCGTCCTAAGAGAACTTCTCTCAAAAACGCATACGATGACAACCTCCTTTTTGTGTTCAAAACCTGCCATAACCATATTCATGTCAATGATGGTTTGCAAAAACAACCTGCGTTCTTTGAATTGCTGAAGGTTATTTTCTGCAAAATTGAGGACGAGCGTAATATCCCTTCTCCGTTGGAATTCTATACTACATCCAAAGAGCGTTCCAATCCCGATGGACAGTTAACGGTTAAAAAGCGCATTTCTAAAATTTTTGAGCGTGTAAAGAAAAAACACGGTAAGATATTTGACTCGAATGACGAGATCAAACTCTCTCCGCGCAGCTTGGCGTATATTGTTAGCGAATTGCAGAAGTATAGCCTTCTCAATACCAATATCGACATTAAGGGCAAGGCATATGAGGAAATCGTAGGAGCAAATCTGCGTGGCGACCGTGGTGAATTCTTCACCCCTCGTAATGTGATGAAGATGGTCGTCGAAATGATCAATCCGAAGATGGAAGAACGTGTGCTGGATAGTTCGTGCGGCACCGGTGGTTTCTTGGTTACTGCCATGACACATGTTATCGCTCAATTGGAAGCGGATTTTTCCGAGCAGCTTGGATGCCCGAGAAAAGATTGGGATAATGACTCCATCCGTGCTTTCAATGATAAAATTTCCGAAATGGCAGCACAATACTATTACGGTTTTGACATTAACCCCGACCTTGTCAAAGCTACCAAAATGAACATGGTCATGAACAATGACGGTAGCGGTAATATTCTTCAAACCAACTCACTTTTGCCTCCTCATGAATGGTCGGATGAATTCCGCACAAAATTAGCAGAAGCTCTTGGTGTGGATAAGAGCGAAATTCGCAATCATAAGACTATTGAATTCTTCAATGTAATTGTCACTAATCCGCCTTTCGGCAGCAAAATTCCCGTAAAAGACAAGAATATTCTTGAACAGTTTGAACTCGCACATATTTGGGAGAATAATAAGAAAACAGGCGTATGGACTATGACAGATCGTCTGCAATCCTCTGTGCCTCCCGAAATTCTCTTCATTGAGCGTTGCACGCAACTCTTAGTTCCCGGCGGTAGAATGGGTATTGTTTTGCCTGACTCAATCCTTGGATCGCCCGGACTTGGATATATCCGCGAATGGCTCATCAAAAATCATCGTATTATCGGAAGCGTAGACCTTCATGTAGATACCTTCCAACCTCGTAATGGCACACAGACCTCCGTATTGTTCTTGCAGAAGAAAACACAAGAGCAAAAAGATGCCGAAGCCAAGAGTGGAACAATGGCTGATTATAATATCTTTATGGCAATGGTTGAGAAGGTAGGACACGATAAGCGTGGTAATCCTACATTCAAGCGCGATAAGGAAGGTAATGAAATACTCGTTCCCGACACTAATAGCGTTCTTGTTCTTGACGAAACAAGCGATGGCAGCACCACAGTTGCACACGAGCAGAAGAAAAAGGTAGAGGATGATCAGACTCCCGACGTTCCGGCGATTTTTGCGGAATGGAAAAAGCAGGAGGGCATTTCATGGTAAACGGAAATTTAGCATATAAGCAGAACGACGCTTCGGGCGAAGAAGTCGTTGTAAACGAAGCACCATTAAAATGGTGTTCGGTTACCTTGTCGGATGTTGTTTCGCGCGGCAAACGATTGGAAGCGAGCGTGTTTGATGTTGAAGCGAAACAAGCGCGCCAAATAATTTATAATGGAAAATATGATGTTACCACAGTTGGTGGAAATGATGGACTCACCTCATCATATACAGGCGCGCGCTTTAAGCGTGTTTGGGTAAAAACATCAGAATATCCTATATTCCAACCCTCATCCATCGTTGATATTAAACCCTCTCCTGATGGATATATTTCAAAACGCACCCAAACTAACATTGACGCTTTGAGAGTTAAAGAAGGGCAAGTCTTAATGACTTGTTCCGGAACGATTGGGAAACTTTCGTATGTATCAAAAACATTGGGTAATACAATATTTAGCCACGATTTGTTGAGAATTGATTGCAAAGAGCCAACAGACGCAGGATATTTGTACGCATATCTTAAAAGTAAAGTCGGCAATAAAATTCTTCTCACCAACAGTTATGGCGCGGTTATTACACATATCGAACCTGAGCATTTAGCTACTGTTCCGATTCCTAATGCTCCTGCTGCAATCAAACAAAAAATCCATACTCTTATTGCAGAATCCTATCGCCTTCGCGATGAATCCAATGATTTAATTGATGAGGCAACACGACTTTTGATAGAAGAACTTCAGTTACCTTCTGTGGATGAACTGAATCCCGTTAGCAAGGCAGTACCCGTTGAAACATTTAGCGTAAAATTGAGCCAAATGGCAGGTCGTGCAGACGCTTCGTATCATGTACCGATTGTTGATGGAATTGTTGCATACTTAAAAGCACATGCAGACGAGGTCACTTCTATCGGTGATAACCGTATAAGCAAAGAGGTGATTATGCCTGTCCGCTTTAAGCGTGTTTATGTGGATGAAGGGCATGGCAGAGTATTGCTCGGAGGCAAACAATTACACGAGCTCGATCCTTCAGGAAAAAAATATCTCTCAGCATCTAAGCACAGCAACATTATGTCCAAGTTGGAAGTTGACAAAAATACCACGCTAATTACGCGAAGCGGCACAATTGGCAAAGTCGCACTTGTTCCTAAGCATTGGGAGCATTGGGTTCCGTCTGATCACATCATTCGCATCGTTCCCGCGAATGATGGCATTGCTGGATATATAAACATTTTCTTGTCTTCTGACTATGGATATGAACTTATTACGAGATATACCTACGGTTCTGTTGTAGATGAAATCGATGATAACCATGTTCGTCAAATCCCTATTCCTCTACTAAAAAATAAAGAGATTCAGGCTCGCATCAATGAGTTGGCACTTCAAGCAAATCAAAAACGTTATGAGGCATACTTACTTGAGCAAAGAGCATTGAAAGTAATGGATGACGAAGTCATCTATGCCAAGTGATCTTTTAACGTTAAGTTCAAATCCCGTAAGCACTCTCCCGAAAATATCTTTTTTATAGCTCTTTCACAACGCAAAGGCACCCAAAAGGGTGCCTTTTTGCGTTGGTTGTCATGAAGCGCGCCAAGGCGCATGAAAAATGAAGCAGGGCTTCGCCCTGTGAAGCGAGCCTTCGGCTCGCGGAGAAGTTATACGCGCTTCGCTTCATGGCGGCAGAGCCGCCGCTTCATAGAAGCCATAAGGCTTCTGCTTCATATTCGCCAAAGGTGAATGCTTCATTGACAAAGCAATGGATTTGCGATATAATTATCAAAAAGGCGGTCATATTACTTTTATGTTATCATTGCTTTAGACATCGAAAACAAGAATTTATTGAGGTTAATGATGAAAGATGAATGCTTAATCTGCGGTGCACCGCTGAAATATTTAGAAAACGAGAGCCCGATGGAATGCGCCATCTGCCACAGAAAAGAGAACAGCAAAACTGCTTGTGAAAACGGTGACTACATATGCAATGAGTGCCATACGCAGGGAATGGATAGCATCATCGGCGTATGTCTTGCCGAAACCTCGAAAAATCCTGTTGAGATTATTCAAAGGATGATGGCACTGCCGTTCTGCCATATGCACGGCCCGGAGCACCACGTAATGGTTGGCTCAGCACTTCTCGTGGCATATAAGAACGCAGGCGGTGAAATTGACCTTGTAAAAGCACTCTCCGAGATGCAGGCACGAGGCAAGAAAGTTCCCGGCGGTGCGTGTGGATTTTGGGGAGCTTGCGGCGCAGGCGTGAGCGCAGGAATGTTTGTGTCTATCATAACAGGCGCGACACCTCTTGCAAATGAAGCGTGGGGATTGTCTAACAAAATGACCGCCTCCGCCCTTGGTGCAATTGGCGAGGTTGGAGGCCCCCGTTGCTGTAAGCGTGATTCCTATCTTGCTATCATCAAAGCCGTGGAGTTTGCAAAGGAGCATCTCGGCGTAGAAATGGAGCTTAGTGACATCAAGTGTGTCCACTCGGCGCAGAACAATCAATGTATCGGTGCGAGGTGTCCGTTCAAATGAAAAAGAAGATAGCCTTTATTTGTGTAGCCTAATTGGGCTCGACCCAATAAGCCCCTCACCGACGAATTTCTGTGTCTTTCGGCGTCACTCGCCTAGAAAAGTCCACACTTTTCTGCACCTCGCGCCGCCAAAATCCATCAAAAATTCCTTCGGCGAGGGGATGAGTTCGACTTTTATTCGGCAGGAACTGAAACAAAATCACAGATCAATCAGGATGCAGTAAGGCTCATGAAAGAGCTTTACGGCATCGATATGGAGCTGACACAGCACAGCAAAACCATCGACAAGATACCCCCGCCCGACGTTGCAATCTCAATGGGATGCGACGTTGGATGTCCCTTCATTGGCAGAGCATTCGATGAGGATTGGGGCTTGTCCGATCCAACGGGAAAGGGCGATGCGGAGTTTGTAAAGGTCATGAAGCAGATAGAGGCGAACATAAAAAGCATACGATAACCAAATTCCGATTTGTCGGGGAGAAGCATTAAGAATAAGAAGGCATCATCATAGGCATCTGTTTCGTCAACGCTTAAAAATCCTTGAAAGTGCCAAAAGCCCTTGGTTTTCAAGGTTTTTTGCTCTTCATAGTCTGAAACTTTAATGTGAAAAATCGAAGATATAAAATAGGTGTTTTCAGGCTTTCGGGTGAAGTGAACCCTCACGATTCAACAATATGGATAATAATGCAAAGACAGATACGATTCGGTTTTGTTATAAAAACACGTGAATTTCAAATCCCGTAAGCACGCGCTCGAAAATATCTTTTTATAGCTCTTTTACAAAGCAAAGGACATCAAGGAGTTCTTTCCATAAAGCAGGTTTTACCAGCAAAAACAAAAGGAGCACGAGCATTAGCGTGTTATCCTTAACGGAGAACACGCAGCGATATAAATCCCCCGGGGATTTGCGATATGTTTTGAACACCTCGCCGCAGGCGAGATATTCAAAACTCGATATTTGCCTACGGCAAGCGATATGCCCTGCGGGGCGTGAGGGGATTTATATCATATCGCACCGAGCATAGCGAGGTATATCGCAAGCGAGTGAAACGAGGTTATATCGCATTCGCGCAGCGAATATATCGCCTAACAGAAAAGAGAGGACATTTCGGCTATTAAACCGATTTGATCTCTCTTTCTGTCGTTATAAGGATTTGGGCTTAGCCCATAATGTGTTTGACCGGTCAAATGCGATGCTCGCACTTAGTGGGATTTTCAAATTCTCCGCTAAGAACATCACCCTTTTGTTCGTACTCCCTTTTTATACGCCTTGCTCTGCAAGGTATAGTATGTTACACCTTTTAGTTGTACTGTCGGGCGGTAATGAGCCTCCCTTGTGTAAAGGGAGGTGGCTCGCGCAAGCGAGACGGAGGGATTGTAACAAAGCAGACATCATCGTAAAACAATCCCTCAGCTGCCTTCGGCGTCAGCTCTCGCTGTGGCTCGGTCACGCTCGCGTTCTGACACCACAGTGTGGTGTCATTCATTGCGCTCGCAACGCTTCGCGACCTTTACACAAGGGAGCCTTTGGTTTGCGCGCCTCGAAAGTCCATCTGCTTTTCCTGACAAGCACTGCATTTGTGGGCACAAATGCAACGAAAGTGATATGCTTCGCATTCGCTCAGCGTGATATTACTCGTTTCACTCGTAGTGATATTGCTCCCGACGGTCGCAGAGATAGTATATTCGTCTTGAAAATCCAACGCGCGAAGCGCCTATCACGTCCGAAGGACATATCACGCACTTGTGCATATCACTCTCCGCAGGCGAATATAACTGGCGTACCTGCTCTACGGCAGGTACGCCAAGCGGTGCCCTTTTTGTTTTGATTCCGCCTGCGGCGGCGGGGGCGACCGCGACCATTGAGTCGGTAGAACGGAAAGGTGAGACCCTTCTGTTTTACAAGGTAGCAGCATGGCGGTGCCGTTCTCATGTGTAAGCGATGCTTGCAGGACACTTGTAGGATGCTTTTTGAGAGAACATGTTCGGGTCTTTTGGAAAAAACGAAAAAGAATCGGAGCTGTGCGCGAAAAAATGGAAAAATTTACGGATTGCTCTTGCTATTTTTAGGAAAATGTAGTATGATAATACTGTAAATTCATGATACGAGGTGTGATATGGGCAAAAAAGTACAGGACATTTTGAAAATGATCCGCGAGAATGACATCAAGATGGTCGATTTTAAGATGGTCGACATCAACGGTCAGTATCGCCACGTAACCATCCCCGCGCAGAATTTTTCCGAGGAAACCATGAAAAACGGCATCGGCTTTGATGCCTCTAACTACGGCTATGCTGTGGTAGAAAAGAGTGACATGGTCTTTATTCCCGATCCCGATACGGCGATGATCGATCCCTTCTGCTCGATCCCCACGCTGTCCATGACGGGTAACGCCATGATCATCGACAGCCCCGAGAACCGCCCCCTGCCGCAGTATCCCCGTAACATCGTACGTGCCGCCGTGCAGGCCATGAAGGATAGCGGCGTGGCAGACACCATGCTCATCCTGCCCGAGTTTGAATTCTATCTTTTCGACGAGGCAGGCTGGGAGGTCAGCGGCCGCGAGATCAGTGCCACGGTGGATGCCAAGCAGTCCTACTGGAACAGCGCGACCGAGGGACTTGGCGTGGTCGTTCCCAAGCAGAAAAATTACCATATTGCAAAGCCCTTTGATATTTCCTACGAGTGCCGCAGTGAAATGTGCCTTCTGATGAAGGAGGCCGGCATCGAGATCAATTATCACCATCCCGAGGTAGCCGCCTCCGGTCAGTTTGAGATCGAGCCGCAGCTCGGTGAGGTGGTGCATATGGCGGATGCCACCATGATGATCAAGTATATCATCCACAACACCGCCCTCAAGTACGGCAAGACCGCTACCTTTATGCCCAAGCCCATCTACGGTGAGGCAGGCAGCGGCATGCACGTGCATATGCTCCTCATGAAGGACGGAGAGCCGGTGTTCTCGGACGATAACGGCTACGCACACCTCAGTAAGACCGCGCATTACTTTATGGGCGGACTTCTCAAGCATATTGCTTCTCTGTGCGCGCTTACCAACCCCAGCACCAACTCCTTCAAGCGTCTGGTTCCCGGCTTTGAGGCACCGGTCACGGTGGGCTATGCCACCTCCAACCGCAGTGCGGTCATCCGCATCCCCGCCTACGCCAAAACGCCGAACAAGCGCCGCTTTGAGCTCCGCAACCCCGATGCGACCTGCAACCCCTATTTCTGCTACGCAGCCATTTTGATGGCAGGCCTTGACGGTGTCAAGAACAAGATCGATCCCCACGAGAACGGCTGGGGCCCCTACGACGTCAACCTCTACCACCTCCCCGAGGAGGAGAAGGCAAAGCTGCAGGGACTTCCTACCTCGCTCGAGGCCGCGCTCGACGCGCTGGAGGCCGACCACGATTACCTCACCGCAAACGGCGTATTCCCCGAGGAGCTGATCCACAGCTTCATCAAGACCAAGCGTGCCGAATGCGCGCAGCTGGCCGCCATCCCGCACCCCGCCGAGTACGATAAGTATTTTAACCTTTGATTTCAAAATAAAATCCCCCGCCCCTTGCCGTATGGCAAGGGGCGGGGCTTTCTCAATGCTACTGTGGGAAAATGTCAGTTAAAAATCGGCTTTTTAGAATGTGTGCGATCGGGCTGTTTTCGCTTTGCTTTTCTATCCATTATCCCCATGATACCGCCAAACTGTTGTCAAAAGTGTTGTCACACAAAATCGTAAGATGTGCAAAAAGTGGCTTGGAATAAGGCTTCGGGGCCACTTATAAGCCTTATTTGTTTTTTAATGTTGTTATAGAGGCAACAAGTATTCGACGAAGTTCGCCACAATCGTGCAGCAGATTTTTAACTTTCTGTTCTTCGACTACATTTGCCTTCGCAAACAATTCCAACCAATATTCTGTTTCATAGCATTCTTTTAAGGCAATTTGAAGCTTTGAAAGAAAATCCGCTTTGCTTTGTGCGTAATTCGCTTCTCTGATGTTTGCTCCTATACTGGTGGCAGAACGCTCGAATTGGTTTTTGAGAGAGTAATGACCTTCTACCGAGCCGGATAAGTTTAAGGCGTTTACGGCAAAAATTATAGACAGATCAGCAAGCTTATTCTCTCTCATAGATGCTCCTTAATGAAGTCCTAAAACAAGTTTTAGGATGAAGTCACGCTGTGATGAAGTCCGCTTCGCGGATGAAGTCGAAAACTGCGTTTCGGTTGAATTAAATCCGCCCATCGCCGCGGCGACTTCATCCGAGCCTTGGCGAGGACTTCATCTGCGTAGCAGATTTATTCCGCCGATTCAGGCGGATTTAATTGCATTTGCCTCAGGCAAATGCCTTATTCCCACTCAATTGTCCCGATCGGCTTTGGAGTGAGGTCGAGGAGAACGCGGTTGATACCGTCTACCTCGTGGGTGATGCGGTCGGTGATGTGATGCAGGAGCGAGTAGGGAATCTCCTCGATGGTGGCACTCATGGCATCCGTTGTGTTGACGGCGCGGATGATGGCAGGCCAGCCCTCGTAGCGGCGGCCGTCCTTTACGCCTACGCTCTTGAAATCCGGCACGGCGATAAAGTACTGCCATACCTTGCCTGCAAGGCCGTTTTTGTCAAATTCCTCGCGCAAGATGGCATCCGCCTCGCGCAGGGCGTGCAGGCGGTCGCGCGTAATGGCACCAAGGCAACGCACGCCAAGTCCGGGGCCGGGGAAGGGCTGACGGTAGACCATACCGTGCGGCAGACCAAGTGCCTCGCCGATCACGCGCACCTCGTCCTTGTAAAGGAGCTTGACAGGCTCCACCAGCTCAAACTGCATGTCCTCGGGCAGGCCGCCTACGTTGTGGTGCGCCTTTACGCCGTCCGACTCCAGAATGTCGGGATAGATGGTCCCCTGTGCGAGGAAGGAAATGCCCTTGAGCTTGGAGGCCTCCTCGTCAAAGACCTTGATAAATTCACCGCCGATGATCTTACGCTTCTTTTCGGGCTCACAAACGCCTGCAAGAAGATCAAGAAAACGGTCGGTAGCATCCACATAAATGAGGTTGGCATCCAGCTCCTTGCCAAAGACCTCAATGACCTGCTCACTCTCGCCCTTGCGCATCAGGCCGTGGTTGACGTGTACGCAGACAAGCTGACGGCCGATCGCCTTGATGAGAAGGGCGGCCACAACAGAGGAATCCACACCGCCGGAGAGGGCGAGGAGCACCTTTTTGTCGCCAACCTGTGCGCGGATCTCGGCAACCTGTTCTTCAATAAAAGCATTTGCGAGTGCGGGGGTGGTGATACGGGCCATAGAATCGGGACGGATGTTACCTTGCATATAAACCTCCTGTGATCCGCGTAGCCTGCGTGGCATGGCGGCGTAAAAATATCGCATATGAGAATACAAAAAGTATAACACAAAATCCGCCCCTTTTCAAGACTTTTTTGTCCGCTTTCATGGGATTTTTTGCATTTTTTTAAAAGGGAGGACATTCGTAGGGCGAGGGCTTGCTCCCGCCGAGAGGAAAGATGACGAAAAGCGCGTTCTGACGGCCCATGCGTTCCTTGTTAAAATTTATGAGAACAGCAAAAATCCCCCGACGGCTGTCGGGGGATAGCTTGTGTTTGTCATGGAAGAGCTTGCTGTTTATTCCTCATCCTTCTCAATATTAGCCAAGGCGTATTCACAGCACTGAATGACAAGATTGTTCAGCGATACATTTTTGTTTTGTGCCAAGACCTCCAATTGCTTGACAAGCTCGGTCGGCATTCTGAATGTTTTGTTTGTGTGCTCGGGCTTTTTTACATTAAACATAACACATCACCTCTTATGTGTATTTTACAACATTTTTTCGTCGCAATATACACCATATATTTGCGCTTATAAAAATATGTGCAAATTGCATTGACAAACAAGGCGCGGTATGGTAAAATCGAAATGCAGTCAGGAGGGATAAAAATGGTAATCAGCTTTTGCGGTCACGCCGACTATTGCAGCAGCCCTGCAGATGAGGCACGAATGCAAGCCTTGCTTGCGGAATATGTGGGGGATTCTCCTGCCGAATTTCTTCTTGGCGGTTACGGTCGTTTTGATGCCTTTGCTCATGTCTGTGCCGAGAAATACAAGAGCGCGCATCCGCAGGTCAGCCTGATATTGGTGACTCCTTATCTGCCCAAGAAAGGGCGTGTGGCCAAGGAAGAAGGATATGATATGCTTCTCTATCCGCCTATTGAGCACGTTCCACCGCGATATGCCATATATCACCGCAACCGTTATATGATGGAAAAAGCGGATGTGGTTATTGCATATGTGCGTCACAAGTGGGGCGGTGCGTATCAGGCTTACTGCCATGCCAAGGCGAAGGGAAAGATCGTGGTGCCCTTTTGAGAGTGGCCATCCGTAGGGCGAGGGCTTGTCCTCCTACGAGGATATAAACTCCCGCTGAAAGAGAAAACAACAAAAAGAGCGTTCTGACCGCGGTCAGAACGCTCTTTTTTGGCATCAGCGTGCCACTTCCTCCATCACAAAGGCTTCCAGAATGTCGCCTTCCTTGATGTCGTTGAACTTTTCAAGGCCTACGCCGCACTCGTAGCCGCTGGCTACCTCCTTGGCATCGTCCTTAAAGCGCTTCAAGGAGGAGATCTTATCCTCAAAGATCACAATGCCGTCACGCACAACGCGGATCTCGGCATTTCTTGCGATCTTGCCGTCCTGCACGTAGGAGCCGGCGATCGTACCGACGTTCGGCACATGGATGGTCTGGCGCACCTCGGCGTGGCCGATGACCACTTCCTTGAACTCGGGAGCCAGCATGCCCTTCATGGCAGCCTTGATCTCCTCGATGCACTCGTAAATGACGCGGTAGGTGCGGATCTCAACGCCCTGACGCTCGGCACTGTCGATCGCACCCTTGTCGGGACGGACGTTAAAGCCGACGATCAGCGCATTGGAGGCCGCCGCGAGCATAACGTCGCTCTCGGTGATGCCGCCCACTGCCTTGTGGATGACGTTGACCTTGACCTCCTCACAGGAGAGCTTGATCAGCGAGGCGCGTACCGCCTCGGCAGAGCCGTCTACGTCCGCCTTGACGATGATGTTCAGATCCTGAACGCCCTCGCTCATCTGGGCAAAGAGGTCGTCAAGGCTGACGCGTGCGTTCGCCTTAAACTCCTCCTGACGGGCAGCCTCACGGCGTTGCTCGGCCAGCGAGCGCGCCATCTTTTCATCCTCAACGGCATTGAACTCGTCACCGGCGTTCGGCACCTCGGCAAGACCCGTGATCTCAACGGGAACGGAGGGGCCTGCCTCCTTGACCATCTTGCCCTTGTCGTTCATCATGGCACGGACACGGCCAACGGCAGTGCCTGCGATCACGATGTCACCCGACGAGAGCGTACCGTTCTGCACCAGCACGGTGGCAACAGG
>JAZOOW010000003.1:0-13455 GCA_045655145.1 Eubacteriales bacterium
CCGAGGACGTGTCCTCGGGACTTTTTTTATTTGAAATCATTGACCGCCAAGAGAATCGGTGATGTCTGTTGTCACAGTCTTTTCATAGCACGCAAACATTTCGTCTGCATGCTTGGGGCATTTTTTCTGTGTCAGAAGTGATACGATCGGAACGAGGATCAAACCGCCAATCATGGCAAAAACACCCGAATACAGGGAGTTTTTGAAGATGAAGGACAGAACGGGCAGCCCCGCAAGAACATCGGTTCCGCCTGCGGCGAGAACGGACACGATGAGCTGGATCACCTCAAGTCCGGCACCAAACGCAAAGGAAACTGCAACGGCAGGCGTTGTCGTCTTTTTCCAGTAGAGGCCGTAAAGGAAGGGAGCAAGGAACGCACCTGCCAGCGCACCCCAAGAAACGCCCATCATCTGTGCAATAAACACGTTCTCCGACCAAATAGAATCCTTAAGGATGGCAATGACTGCAGAAAGAATGATAAAGAAAGCGATAAAGATGCGCATGATCAAGAGCTTCTTTTTTTCGCTGTCTGTTCCCTCTTTGTCCTTTGCCATGACGATATCCAACGTCAGGGTAGATGCCGATGTCAGCACCAAGGAAGAAAGCGTTGACATAGAAGCAGAAAGCACCAGAACGACCACGATCGCAATCACAATCGGTGAAAGCATGCCCAGCATGGTAGGAATGATGCTGTCGAAGCCGTGGAGGGCCTCCGGCGCGATGAACAGACGTCCAAAGCCGCCAAGGAAGTAACAGCCGCCTGCCACGATTACGGCAAAGATGGTTGAAATAACCGTTCCCTTGCGAATGGAAGCCTCGTCCTTGATCGCATAAAACTTGCCAACCATCTGCGGCAGGCCCCATGTTCCAAGCGAGGTGAGAATCACGACAAAGAAAAGGAAAATCGGATCCGGCCCCAAGAATGAGGTGAAGGCACCGGAAAATTCGCTTCCGGACGGTGTTGTCGTCGAAAACTGCGAAAGCTTTGCGATGGCCTCGGCAAAGCCGCCCTGGCTGTTCAAAACAGCGCAAACAACAACGATAATACCCACAAGCATGATGATGCCCTGAATAAAATCGTTAATAGCCGTAGCCATATACCCGCCAAAGAGAACGTACACACCGGTCAGAACAGCCATAATAGCAATGATGACATAGTACGGAATGTCGAATGCGATATTAAACAGGCTGGAAAGACCGTTGTAAAGCGATGCCGTATAAGGGATGAGAAAAACGAACACGATCAAAGCAGCGGCGATCCGGAGCTTGTTTGACTCATAACGCTTCCAGAAAAAGTCGGGCATTGTTTTCGAGCCCAGCGACTGTGTCATGATGCGTGTTCTGCGGCCAAGGATCACCCACGCAAGGAGTGAGCCGAGAAAGGCATTTCCAAGTCCGATCCATGTAGAGGCAACGCCGAAATTCCAGCCGAACTGGCCTGCATACCCGACAAAGATGACGGCTGAAAAATAAGAGGTTCCGTAAGCAAAGGCTGTGAGCCACGGGCCGACGCTACGTCCGCCAAGGACAAAGCCGTTTACATCGGTTGCGCTACGGCGACAGTAAAGGCCGATGGCAATCATAACGGCAAAAAAGACAACCAAAAGCACGCTTGTTAAAATTTGTGTTTCCATGATGATCCTTCTTCAGTGTTTATTCCCAAAAAACGCAATTAATCAATATCCTCAACAACCTGCTCGGGCGGAAGCTCCAGCGTCTTTGGGTGCTTTACCGAGAAAAGGATCGCCTTGAATGCGGATGCGTAATAATATCCGTCACAAATACGCTCGTCCGTTACCGCGCGGAAGCCTATGAAATGACGCTTTTCCACCTCTCCCTTTTCGTTCGGGACGTAACGTGTATACATCTTGCCGTAGGAAAGGAAAACAGGCAGGTTACCAAAATCGTAAAGATGGTGATAGATCGGTCCGATGCCGAGAGAGCCCATACTGGTAATGACCATGGAGCCGTGGAAGGGGCTGACGCGCGTCAAGAAGCGCGGAATAAGTCCAAAATAGTCAAGGAGCCGAAGGAGCTTAACGGTATATTTTAGAAGAAATCCCGGAATATAGTTGAGAAGCTTTGCGGTGCTGTCAAACGAGGTTTCCGTTCCATCCCCCACCGTCTTCTCTACAATGGCATTCCACTTCTCATAGATCTCAAGAACCGTATCCGTCGGCTCAAAGATGCACTTCATGGTTGTATCGGGTGAGGTCGTTGACAGCTTTTTCTTGATGGTCATCACGATCTCAATGTTGTTACGCGCATATATCTTATCGCCGGAAATAAAGCGGTTGATGCCGGGGCGTTGGGAAATTGCGCGAACATAGGCGGCGATAAAAATGTGAAGAAGGCCGAAGTTCTTGTAGCCCTCCTTTTTCTTCTCGCGGATATAGGGCTCAATATCGGTAATGTCGATCTCTTCCTCAAAATGGTTCTGTGCATCCGAACGGATCTGCATGATGTACGGAACGATGCGCGCAAAGGGCGTCAGCGAGCGCAAGCGGCGTCCGTCACCGCGATCTCCAAAGCGACGGCGGCGTTTTTTCGGCTTTGCGGTAGCCGCCTCTTTAGCTGCCTTCTTCTCTGCCTTCTTTGCCTTTTTTTCTTCTCTTTTTAATTGCTTTTTTTCTTTTTTTGTGAGAACCTTCTCATCGGCGATTACATCAGTCTTGTCTTGCATCCTTTATTACCTCGCTATTAGAGTGGGGTTGCAACAGACATATTATAGCACAAACTTGAAAAAAAATCAAGCCTATCCGCTCCTAAAGTACACACAGCTCCTTTTTTAAGTAAAATATTGATCTGCCCAAAAGTAAACATCGGATTTTCAGATTGAAAATCCGATGTTCTCTATTTTTTTCGCAAAATACGGTAGGAAAGCGGTGGAAGAAGAATATCATCTTCTGCGCTTTTTTCCGCCTGGGTATCCCACCATGGCCCCTCATCAAGCCGATAAGAAAAGGACGCCGCTTGACTGCTGTTGGCCAAAAGAAGAAGCGTCCCCTCCTCTGCTGTCCGCACAAGGGCGAGCTCTCCGCCATTTGCGTGCAGAACACGGAAAAAACCGTGTGTGAGAATATCCTCCTCCTGCTTCCGCAGTACGGCGAGCTGACGGAAATGGGAAAGAATGGCCTCATCCTCCCGCCCCCAAGGATAGGTGCGGCGGTTAAAGGGATCCCGCCCCCCTTCCATGCCGACCTCATCTCCGTAATAGATACACGGAATGCCCGGCATGAAATACAAGATTGCATAAGCAACGCAAAGACGCGCGACAGCAAGCGCGCGCTCCTCACTGCTCAAGCGTGCATTTTTGATTTCTTCAAAGGGCAACGAGGAAATGTCACGGCCGCCAAGAACAGTCAAAATGCGTTCTGTATCATGTGTTCCGAGAAGGTTCATCATTGCTTCACTGACCTGCCGCGGGTAGTGGGCGTAAAGCACGGTCATCGTGTGCGCAAACTGCTCCGCGTTTTCGGACAGAAGATAGGAAATAATCGCATTTTTCAAAGGATAATTCATCACCGAGTCAAGCTCATGTCCGCGGAAATAATGGCGACGGCGGTCGTAGGCGATCTTGTTGCTGGCGTCCTCCCACACTTCTCCAATAATAGCCGCCTCCGAATCCACGGCCTTGATCCGCGCACGAATATCCCGTATCAAGACAGGAGCCAGTTCATCTGCTACATCCAATCGAAAGCCGCCGATACCGGCCCTCATATAGGTGTCTACCACGCCCCCCTCGCCCGCAATGAAGGCACGGTAATCCGCGTTGGCGGAATCCACCGACGGAAGAATGCGAATTCCCCACCAGGATTCATAATCATCAGGAAAGCTACGGAAACGATACCATGAAAAATACGGCGACTCCATCGATTGATAAGCACCGAGAGAATCATACCGCCCATCCATATTAAAATAGCGGCTGATCGCGCCCGTATGATTGAACACGCCGTCAAGAATGATACGAATTCCCATATCATGCGCGGCCGCCAGTAAGCGGTCAAGCGCTTCCCTGCCGCCAAACATGGGATCAACGCGCATATAATCAGCGGTGTCATATTTATGATTGGAATACGCCTCAAAGATCGGGCAAAGGTATAAGACCGTCACACCAAGCGAGGCGAGATACGGAAGCTTTTGCCGTACGCCGTCAAGATCGCCTCCATAAAAGAGATTGTTTTTGAGCGGTGCGCCCGGATAAGCGGGATATTGAGAGATTTCGGCCTCCCAACCAGCCGCCATCTCCACGTCTGCACGCGGTACCGCGTATCCGCCGCGAAAAAAGCGATCGACAAAAATCTGATACATCACCCCTCGGCGAAGGAATTCCGGCGTTTGATAGTCATCAGAAAAAACAAGGAGCTGATAGGGGTCAGCGTACCCCTCCTTGTCCGAAAACCACGCATCCTCATACCCGTCGGTAGCGTGCGAATAGAGTCTGCCGTATGCCGTATCGGCAATCACGCGGTAGTAAAAGAGCCCCTGATCCTGCGCGCCCGTCAGCTCAGAAAGCGGAATCGTAACGAAAAACGCTACGCGCCCATCCTCCTCGCTCGGAATGCAAGACATAGAAAATTCTCTTACACTGCCGTCATCGTCCGAATGAAAGCGCAAAAGCATCGCACTCACTTCAAAGGAGCATGCAACAGATGCGGTAAAGGTCAGGACATCCCCGTGAGAAAAAGCAGAAAAATAGGTCGCCTTTTCTTCAAAGAGCGACCGCTTGTACAGGGCAAGCGGTCGCTTGATGTCCCGAAAATTCGGGTATTGCATCATAAAAACCTCAAGGATTGTTTTTTTCGTGGATCGGCTTTACATGCCAGATGTTTTCGGCATACTCACGGATGCTGCGATCGGCGGCAAAGATGCCTGCTGCGGCAATATTACGGAGCGACATGCGGTTCCACTTCATGGGATCGCCGTAATCAAGCGAGGCACGCTCGTGCACACGGTAGTAGGAATCAAAATCCGCAAGACACATATATGGGTCGGGAACACCGCCTCCGTATACCAGATAATTGGCAAACTCCGCAAAGGACTCTCCGGAAAATCCGACAGCCAATGCATCAACTGTTTCCTTGATCTTCGGATTTGCATTATAATAGTTGGCAGATACATATCCATGCTTCCAAAGATCGTCCACCTCCTCGGTTGTCAGGCCGAAGATATACATATTCTCATCACCCACTGCCTCGTGGATCTCTACATTGGCACCGTCAAGGGTTCCAACGGTCAGAGCTCCGTTGATCATCAGCTTCATATTGCTGGTGCCGCTTGCCTCTTTACCGGCAAGCGAGATCTGCTCGCTGATGTTTGCGGCAGGAATGAGCACCTCTGCCACGCTGACGTTATAATCCTCCATAAAGATCACGCGGATCTTTTCGCGGATACGCGGATTCTTTTCAATCTCGGCCGCAAGTGCGTTGATCAGGCGGATCGTTTCCTTGGCCATATAATACCCCGGTGCCGCCTTTGCACCGAAGATAAAGGTCTGCGGACGGATATCCATGTTGGGGTTTTGGCGCAGGTCGTTATAGAGTGATATGATACGCAGAACATTCAAAAGCTGACGCTTGTACTCATGCATACGCTTGATTTGCACGTCAAACAGTGTTTCCGCATCCAGACGGATACCCGTGCGCTGGTATGCGTAGTAGGAAAAACGCTGCTTATTATGCTTTTTGATCTCGTCAAGACGGGAGAGGACGGTCGTATCATCTGCGAACTTCAGAAAATCCGCAAGACGCTCCGGCTCCTTCTTAAAGGCATCACCGATCGTATCCGAGAGAAGCTCCGACAGCTCGGGGTTAGAATAGCAAAGCCAGCGACGGTGCGCAACACCGTTTGTGACATTGGTAAACTTGTGCGGCTCATGCTGATAGAAGTCCGAGAAAATGGTCTTTTTCAGAATATCCGAATGCAAGGCAGATACCCCATTTACCGTGTGAGAGCCCACAACAGAGAGATTGGCCATGCGTACGTTGCCGTGGCTTAAGATCGACATGCGCGAGATGCGGTCCCAATCACCCGTATAGCGATCCCAAAGATCCGCACAGAAGCGGCGGTTGATCTCGCATACGATGCTGTGAATGCGGGGCAAACGCAAGCGGAAGAGATCCTCATTCCAGCATTCAAGTGCTTCGGGCATGACGGTGTGATTGGTGTAGGACACCGTAGCCGTCACGGTGCGCCAAGCGTCATCCCAAGTAAAGCCGTTCTCGTCGATCAAGAGGCGCATAAGCTCCGGTATCGCCAAAGCGGGATGCGTATCGTTGATGTGAATGGCGACCTTATCCGCAAAATTTGCAAGCGAGCCGTAAGCACGAATGTGATCGGCAATAATGCTTTGCAAGGACGCAGAAACAAGGAAATACTGCTGGCTGAGGCGGAGCAGCTTCCCTTCCGTATGATTATCGGCAGGATAGAGCACCTTGGAGATCACATCTGCATTATTGCTCTCCTGCATAGCACGAACATATTCTCCCTGCGAGAAGAGCTTCATGTTAAAGTTGGTAATATTTCTCGCCTTGAAAAGACGAAGGCTGTTTACGGCCTCCGAGTCGGCACCCGAGATCATCATATCATAAGGAACGGCCTGTACCTCCTCATAATCATGATACGCGATACGCATGTGGCCGTTCTCCCAAACCTCCTCAACATGGCCGCCAAAGCGCACAAAGGAGGCCTTATCCGTACGGGGGACGAGCCAAACATCACCGCCGGGCATCCAGATATCGGGAAGCTCGACCTGGTTTCCCTCCACGATCTTTTGCTTGAAAAAACCGTACTCGTACAGGATAGAAAAGCCGGTTGCAGAATAATCCAGTGTTGTCAGGGAGTCCATAAAGCAGGCGGCTAAGCGACCAAGTCCGCCGTTGCCCAGCCCCGGATCAGGCTCCTTACTGTAAAGTGCATCGAGGGAATGTCCAAGATCAGAAACCACCTCATGCATGTCCTCTGCAATCCCCAGATTGGAAAGATTGTTCTTTAAGCACCGTCCGATGAGAAACTCCATGCAAAGATAATAGACCTTCTTTGCGCCCTGCTTGTTGACATTCACCTTGAATTCCGCACGCTTCTGTGTCAGAATATCCTTGGTAACAAGAATTACGGATTTGTAGATCTGCTCGGCGTTTGCCTCCTCGGGTGTAACGCCGAAATAACGTGAGAGCTTACTCTCCAGCATTTGACGGAGGTCAGCTTTGCTTGGTAATTTGTTCATGTTTTATATTCCTTTTTTAGGATATTGTGTCATAAATAGAAAGATAACCCGCGGCAGATGCATTCCAGGAAAAATCCGCAGTCATCACATTAGAAACAAGACTCTCCCAGCATGCCGGATCACCCCTATAAAGCGCAATTCCGCGACGCAAGGCATCCAGCATGTCATGAGCATTGTAGGTAACAAAGGTGATTCCGTTTCCCTGCCGTGTTTCGGGGTTGTATGGCTTGATGGTATCATAAAGTCCGCCTACCTCCCGTACCACGGGAACCGTGCCATAGGCACTCGCGATCATTTGTGAAAGACCGCAGGGCTCGCTCTTCGACGGCATCAAAAACAGGTCCGCACCTGCGTAGATCTGCTTGGAAAGCCTCTTGTTAAAGGTGAGAGAAACGCCCATTTTGGAGGGATATCGGTTTGCCATATCGGCAAAGAACTCCTCATACTGTCTTTCCCCCGTGCCAAGAAGCACGATCTGCACATCCTCCGCCAGTAGCTCCTCCATGACGTACTGCACAAGATCAAAGCCCTTATGCCCCGCAAGACGGGAAACCATGGCGATAAGCGGTGTAGTCGGCGATTCAGGGAGTCCGAAGAGCCTTTGCAGGTGTGCCTTGTTTTCTGCCTTCCCCACCCGATCCTCCACAGAATAGGAGGCTACGATATCAGGATCTCTCCTCGGATTATAATATGCAAGATCGATCCCGTTGACGATCCCATCGGTCTTTCCCGCCTGCTCGGCAAGGATGCCTGCCAGCTTTCCGCTGAAATACGGAGAGCGAAGCTCCTCTGCATAACGGCGGCTGACTGTCGTCAATCGGTCGCACGCAACAATAGCTCCCTTGGAAAGATTGATGCACCCGTCAAACTCCAAAAGCGGACGAGATTCCTCGGAAAGATCAAAGACATCGCCCAAAATCGCAAAATCGAAAACCCCCTGATAATCAATATTATGGATCGTATAGACCGTTTTTATGTCGGCATATGCGGGGTTTTTTGCATACGTTTCCTTAAGGTAGATAACCGCCAGGGCCGCTTGCCAGTCATTGGCGTGCAGGATGTCCGGATAATACCCGATCACGGGCATCATATCCAGAACTGCACGCGAGAAAAAGGCGAAGCGCTCCCCGTCGTCATACTGTCCATATATTGTCGAACGATTGAAATAATACTCATTATCGAGAAAATAATATGTGGCAGACTTGCTTTTGTACCGATAAACACCGCAGTATTGCTTTCTCCAGGAAAGCTGTACGGTAAACTCGGCAATCTTTTCCATTTGACTGCGGTAGGTGTCCGAAATGCTGCCATAGAGCGGCATGACGGCGGAAACAGAAAGCTCGCCATTCTCCGCAAGTGCATCCGGAAGCGATCCCATAACATCGCCAAGTCCGCCGGTAGAGGCAAAGGGGACCGCCTCACCGCCCACGAATAAAATCTTTTTCATTGGTTCTCCTGTTTTATGAATCAAAGCGATCTTCCCTTCTCAATGTAAAAGGGGAGCTCGGGATGTCCGGAAAGGCGGACTCCGTCGCGGATCAAAACATATTTATCTGTCAGGACATGAGAAAGCTCGACATTCTGTCCGGTATAGGTATCCATAAAGAGAATGGAATTTTTCACCACGGTATCGCGGCCGATCTTGACACCACGGAACAGAACAGAGTTTTCTACCGTACCGTGAATTTCACAGCCGTCTGCGATCAGAGAATTCTTTACCAAAGCCCCCTCACTGTACTGTGTCGGTGCAGAGTAACGCGCCTTGGTCAAAATGGGACGGCCGGGATTTGAGAAGATGTCACGACGGAAATTCGGTTCTGCGATCAGACGCATGCTGATATTGTAATAATCAAGAATGGAATTGATCTTGGCGTATGCCCCCTCAAAGCGATAAATATACAAATGATCGCGGCCGATGTTGCGCGCCACGATATCATGGCTGAAGCTGGTGTAGCCGTGCGCTTGTGCGTCCATCACTGCCGTTTGCAGATATTTGCGATTGACGACCCAAATATTGATATTTACATCTGCCTCGCCATCCGCGCAGCTGCGCGGATGGACCAGCATATCGGTGATCATGCCTTGTTCATTGGAGGAAACAAGTATATTGTCCTCGCAGTTGGCGGCATTGATCGGGATCCGTTTCACCGCCATGGTAAGATCGGCACCCGATTCTATATGCTGATGCACCATATCCCGTAGATCAATGTTGCAAATGCCGTCACAGTCCGAAAGCACGACATAATCCTCTGTCAGATGCATGATCGTGTGCTGGATGCTCATCAAGGCCTCAAGTCTGTTTTTATAAAGCTCATTTTGGTAATTGGCATAGGCGGTAATGAACGGGGACAGAATACGAATACCGCCCTTGCGCCGTGCAAGATCCCAGTCCTTGCCTGAACCGATATGATCTACAAGAGAGAGATAGTTATAATGCGTAACAATGGAGATGTTTTGGATACCCGCATTGACCATGTTGGAAAGCGGGAAATCAACCAAGCGATAACGGCAGCCGAAGGGCACAGAGGCCATCGTTCTTTTCTTGGTCAGCTCTGCAATATTTTTATCATGCACATTGGAAAAAATAATTCCTGCAATCGTCATACCGCGCATCCTCCCTGCTTTTCCTCATAATCGGCTGCATTCAGCATAGTGCCCGGCAATACTACATCCCCCGAACGGATTGAAACGCCCGCACCGATCACGGCAATCTCCGGATCCTCTTGTGTCACATCACCGATATGTGCATGCTCTCCCACCGTTACATCGGAGTCCAAAATGGCATAATCAACAACAGCCCCCTCGCGAATCACGCACCCTTGCATGATTACGGAATTACGTACAATCGCACCGCGCTCTACCGTTACACCGCTAAAAAGAACAGAGTTCTCTACGGTTCCGTCGATGGCATCCCCCTCCGTGGTAATGGCGTTGCGGACAACACCGGCTTCACCTATATACTGGGGCGGCAGGGCCGGCGTACGCGAAAAGATACGCAAGGAACGGTCGCGAAGGAAGGAGGCGTGCTCCTCGGAGAGCATATCCATATTAGCGTCCCACAGGCTTCTAATCGTACCGACATCCTTCCAATAACCAGAAAAGGCGTGGGCAAAAAGCCGCTTGTTGTCAGCCAGCATGGCGGGAATAATATTTTTGCCGAAGTCATTGGCCGAGCCCGGCGTATTTTCATCACGAATCAAATATTCGCGCAGAACGTCTGTGCGGAAAACATAGATGCCCATGGAAGCGTGAGTGCTTTTTGGATTCTTGGGCTTTTCCTCAAACTCAACGATACGCCCATCTTCGTCGGTATTCATAATACCAAACCGACTAGCCTCAGCCAGCGGCACATCAAATACAGCAATGGTACAGTCAGCCCCGTTCTTGCGATGTGCTGCAAGCATTTCACTGTAATCCATTTTGTAGATATGGTCGCCCGAAAGAATCAAAACATGATCCGGGTGATAGCGTTCAATAAAATGCAGGTTTTGATAAATGGCATTCGCCGTCCCCTTGTACCAGTCTGCTCCGTTTTTCCCCTGATACGGCGGCAAGATCATGACACCGCCGGATGCGCGGTCGAGATCCCAGGGCTGACCGTTTCCTATGTACTCATTCAAAACAAGAGGCTGATACTGGGTAAGAACGCCGACCGTATCAATGCCGGAATTCACACAGTTAGATAAAGGAAAATCAATGATGCGATATTTTCCCCCAAACGGGACGGCCGGTTTGGCAGTTTTTTCAGTGAGTGTGTATAGACGACTGCCCTGTCCGCCTGCCAAAAGCATAGCTACACATTCTTTTTGCTGGAACATATCCTTTCCTCCACTTCTTGCGGTTTTATCCTCAAAAACAAGACTTGTCGGGGATCAGACAGTTTGTTTTGCATTTCTTGCTTTGCCTGAGGATTTACCCCCTAAGTATATTATAGCATAGCATTATAAAAATTTCAACTCATTATGTCGAAAAGTTGAAAGAAGGGCAAAAATAAAAAGGCACCGCCTACGCGATGCCCGATCTGGGGTGAGTGAACGGAATCGAACCGATGACCTCCAGGGCCACAACCTGGCGCTCTAACCAACTGAGCCACACCCACCATATAAATTTTGTTGCTGCAAGGTGCCGGATGGCGTACCTTGGGGGACTCGAACCCTCGACCTACTGCTTAGAAGGCAGTTGCTCTATCCTGCTGAGCTAAAGGTACATAGGGCCAGCACCTAACGCAACGGTGATATTATAGCAGATGACGAAAATTTTGTCAACCCCTTTTTCAAAAAAACTTTTGTTTTGATATGAGATCGATTACTTTTTGCAGATCACCGTTACCCCCTCAATAGCCACAACCGAAAGGACTTCGCCCATCTCATACACCTCGTCTTCCAAAACAGCACGGGCACTCCAAACGTTACCGTCGATCTCAACCTCTCCGGAGCCTGCAACATTCTCGATCGTTTCAACCACGGTAGCCCTTTTTCCGATCATAGCATCCAGCGTTTGCGGACGAGAGGCCGTATGCTTTTTTTGCATAAGCATAATGACCGCAAGCGGCACACAGGACAAAAGAAAAAAGGCAAGCAGCTGATACAAAGGATGCCGCTCATATACAGAAAGCAAAAGGGCGATCAGCGCACCGGGGACAAGAGATGCCCCACGTCCGCGGCGGAAAACAACTTCTAGGATAATAGCTACCGCCATGAGGGCGATCCAAAGATATGATAGCATGGAAATTTCTCCCTTTCGGAATGATGTGAGTATTATCGAGGAAAATACATCTTAATGCCGTGAATATAGGCCTCTCCCTGTGCATCACGCACCACAGTAATATACTGCTCACGCGATACATCGCTGCCCATATCCTTGCGCAACGAACCGTTATTATCCTTTATGCAATAGGCAAGACTATAGAGGTAGGTTTCCGCATATCCGTCAGAAACGGTTGTATCCGTAACGCGCCCACGATAGGTGATGGTGATGTTATAGATCTTTTGCATCGTGAAGTCAGCCTGCTCGCCGCTCTTCTCGATATACTCCCGCGAAAAGCATGCATTATATGCATCGGCATCGCCGCGGCGAGCGGCATCAAGCCAAGCGATCAAAAGCTGAACTGCGACCGGCTGGGACGAATAGGCGTCCTCTGGAATTTCCGTACGGATCTCATAGCCGTCGATCGTGCGGTAATAGATTGCACGGTCGAGGGACATGTAGTCCTCATCGCTTTCAATATCAGCACTCAAGGACGGATCTGCAAAGCGAATGGGGGGCATCGTGGGCTCGTCATCCGATGTCAGCATGAAAAGCAGGACAGGCAAAAGCACCAACAACAATACCGCTACAGAAAAAAGCGACATCAGCAGAACAACCACACGTTTCTTTTGCTTTGTCATACGCCTCTCCTCACAAGCTTCTTAAATACACCGTTTATTATAGCACACCCTCACTCTGTTTTCAATATGTAATTGTGAATTTATGATACGAAATCCAAAAATCGTATCATATCAAAAAAAAACATTGACTTTTCCTTCCAGTTGTTGTAAAATGTCGCTTGTATAGGTATTCTTTCCAAAAAAAGCAAGGAGAAATTCCCATGATCAACAACCTTCACGCAAAGCCGCCGAAGTGGATCAACAGCCTTCGTCACATGGTGGAAACGAGTGAGGAAGCCTTTGGCGAGAAGCCCCTTTATCACTATTTTTCGGGCAAGGACATGAAAACCTACACCTACCGTGACCTTCGTCGATATACCGAAACGATCGGCACGGCACTGATCAAGCTTGGTCTTTCAGGGAAAAGCATTGCCGTTATTGGTGATAATCACCCCTTTTACACGACATCATATCTGGCCACCGTAAACAGCAACGCGACCATCGTTCCTCTTGCAAAGGAGTTGGCCGATGAGCAGATCACAGATTTTCTTCGCGTGGCCGAGGTCGAGGCTGTATTCTACTCCGCATGCTTCAACGGCAAGATCCGTGAGCTTGCAGCCTCTCTCCCCGTTCCCTGCTACTTCTTCCCCTTTGAGCCGAACGAAAGCGAAAGCGGAGAACGCATTTATTCCGTAGAAGCACTTTCCGCTATGGGTGATGCCGCCATCAGGGAGGGCGATCGCTCTTATCTCGATCTTTCCATTGACATGGAGCGCTGCTGCTCTATTCTTTTCACCTCAGGTACGACCGGAACAAGCAAGGGTGTTATGCTTTCCCAGCGCAATTTAACAGCCGCTGTCAAC
>JAZOOW010000004.1:0-2520 GCA_045655145.1 Eubacteriales bacterium
CGCCGTCCGCGCGTAGAGAGCGCGATCTCCTTTGCCTCCGAGCAATGCAAGTGCACCGCGCCGTCCTCAACAAACAGCTCATAAATGCACGGGCCTGTCGAGCAATAGAAGCTACCGCGCAAAAGCCCGTCAACAACAGAAGAATAGGTAAGCATTTTTGCATTTACCATCACAAACGCTCCAAAGGACTCCCGCAAGCCGACACACTCCTTGTTGTGATTGTCATCACCGCAGGAGGCGAGAATGCGTTTGCCGTCACGAAGCATGTCATCAAGAACATTGATATCATATTCGTAAAGGCCTGCCGCATTGGCACCTGTATTATAGATCTCGACACCCCACAGTCCCTCATATCCGCCGTATTCCCGATAATTTTCAAGCGACCAGCGCGGATGATTGTAGCAAACGAAAAAGCCGCTTTCGTTTGCACGTCTGATCAGGTCGTTGACCCCTTCCCTGCCATACACTCTGGCGTAATTTTCGGCAGGCCTATTGATGCTTTTCCGTGTGTCACCGTGACTGAAATGATCGGCTTTTTCGTCATAACAAACCGAATAATCATTCAAGCACTCTTTTGCATAAAGATTAAGGTGGCACACCTTCATATCAAAGTCAACCAGCGTGGATCGCTCCGGGAACTCCTTGATCGCATACTCCGCCGCTGTGATAGCGATAAAATCCTCCTCGTCAAGCTCCGGATGCGGTACCACATGCTCGTGGTCGGTAAAGGCGACAAAATGATATCCGCGTGAGCGGTAGAGCTCTTTGATCTCTCTTGGGGTGTACCTACCGTCCGAAACGGTAGTATGGCAATGCATATTCCCCTTAAAAAAGGGCATCTGCGGATCCAACAGTATCTTTTTCATGGCTCCTCATTTCATTGTTTTTCTCCTTTTGTCGAAAGCGACTCGAAGGGACTACAGAAAATCTTTCCTAGCACCAGAATACCACAGAGCAAAAAATAAATCAAGTATTTTTATCTTTTTTATGGAAAAATGTGCCCTTCGGCTGAAAGAAAAGGTGTTGCAGATTGTCTTATCTTGTGATATAATAATCTCATCAAAAACCACACGTAAAGGAATCGACTTACTATGAAGCCACCTCTTTTTTCCTGTCTGAAGCAATACACACGCAAGGACCTCCTCCGCGATATGATGGCCGGCCTGATGGTTGCCATTATCGCCCTTCCCTTGTCTATTGCCTTGGGTATTCAATCCGTCCCAATCGAGGTGTCTTCCCGCGGTATTCAATACGGTATCATCACGGCTATTATTGCGGGGTTTTTTATCTCTGCGATCGGCGGAAGCCACCATCAGATCGGCGGACCTACTGCGGCGTTTATTGTTATACTTTACGGATATCTCGCAGATCCGAAGATCGGCATCCTCGGTCTTGCCGTCGCCGGAATTTTAGCAGGCATGATTTTGATCCTTCTTGGCCTCTTGCGTGCAGGAAGCGTAATGCGCTTTTTCCCCTACCCCATCACAGTTGGCTTCACGACCGGCATAGGCATTACACTTCTCATCGGACAGATCAAGGATCTCTGCGGATTTGATGCTACGGGAACAGAGGCTATTGAGAAGGTCGTGTCTTATGTTAAAAATATAGGCAGCTTTGACCTCCCCACTTTTCTGATCGGTCTTTTGGGACTCGCCTGTGTCATCGGCCTGCCGCGCATCAGCAAAAAGATTCCCTCCGCGTTTGCAGCACTCATTCTATGCACCGCCACCTCCTTGCTTTTGAACAACCTTGCAGGAACCAAGATCGCAACCATCGGCTCATGTTACGGACAAGTCACCGCAGGATTTTTCCCGATAGACCTTGGTGGTGTTTCCTCGCTTGATTTTTCAGCACTTATCGTTCCCGCATTGGTGATCGCTTTCCTCTGTGCTATTGAAAGCCTGCTTTCCGCAACAGTTGCCACCGGAATGACCGGCGTTCCCTTTGATGCCAATCAGGAACTGATCGGGCAGGGCGGCGCAAACATCTTCTCCTCCCTCTTTGGGGGCTTGCCCGCTACGGGTGCCATCGCGCGTACGGCTGCCGCCATTGAAAACGGAGCACGAACACCGCTTGCCGGTATGTTCCATTCGGTTTTCATCTTGATTATGTATTTCCTCTTGATGAACGTAGTTCAATACATTCCGCTTGCTGTATTTTCTGCCATTCTCATTTCGGTAGCGATCAACATGAGCCGCTTCCGCCTGTTTGCAAAGCTTTTGCATTTTGGATTCCGCGATGTAGTGATCCTGGTTGCCACCTGCGCGCTGACGGTTCTTTTTGATCTGACATACGGCGTGCTCGGTGGCATTGCCTTGACCTTCCTTTTGAACATCAAAAGTATACGCACAGGTATCAAAATTGAAAGAACGGAAGAAAGTGATTCCTCCGTAACGCTCGCCGTCAATGGCGCACTCTTCTTCCTGAACGCAAACAAATTGACATCTGCTATTACAGAGGAATTTTCGCGCACGGACCGCGTGACGATCGACATGAGCGACCTACAAAGCATAGATGAAA
>JAZOOW010000005.1:0-19506 GCA_045655145.1 Eubacteriales bacterium
GGGAGTTTTTCCGTAAGGCCGACCACCTCATCAACCGGCAAACAAAAGGCGATTCCTTGCCCCGGTGTTTTTAGGCCCACAGCCGTGTAGAGCGCATTAAGAATATCGTCCCTGATCTTTGCATCTACCAAAATCATAACAATTTCCTTTTCCGGCTGGATGGAAATTCCGAAAAGCTTTTCAGCCTCCGTATTTGCAGTGCCGCGTGCACGAATAACCGTGCCGCCACGAGCTCCGAATTCCTTGGCGGTATCCATGACTGCGTCACTAAAGCCTGCGTTTACTACGCATAGAATTACTTCATGTGCATATTTCATAAGAACCTCCCATCACCTTATAAATTGTTGGAAAGGAATTGGTAGGTAGCCACACCTATGATGCTGGTCATCGGCACCGTGTAAGCAATTCCCTTTCCGTTTTTGATGGTGCGGAATTTCTCCTCCAGTTGCCGCAAGGCTTCGGAGGCTCGATCCGCTCTGATAACTGCAAAAATGACAGTTTTCTCATTGTCGGTCAGACCGAGATAAGACAGCATTTCTGTGTTGGCCGTTCCGCTGGCCGCCGAAGAAAACTGTAGGTTGACCGCAAAGGATTGTAAAAAATCCATATAAAACTCAGCCTTCGAACGATTGATGATCAAAAACAGGAGCTTTAGCTTTTGGGGTGCCGTCATTCGATTCCCATTACTGGAAGATGCTTTTGTTTTTGGCATGATCAGCTCTCCCTTTTACATAAAATGAATAATCTGCTTGTCGTCAGCCGTGAGTATTTGACGCATAGCCATATTTTCCCGTACCTTCTTGCGTATAACAGCTTGGAAGCCAAGAAGCTGAATGGTAATCAGCGGCGTCATGGCTACCATAGCCACAATGCCGAATGCATCTGCCATAATGCGCATTTCTCCTTGTAGGACATAGCACGCACCGATTGCAAAGGGCAATATAAAGCTTGAGGTCAATGGACCGCTTGCAACACCACCTGAGTCGAAAGCGATGGCGGTATAGAGCCCGGGCACAAAAAAGGAAAGACCGAGCGAAATCAGGTAACCCGGTATCAGATAATAAAGGACGCTGAAGTCAAAGATGATGCGTAGCATGGAAAGGCCGATTGAAATGCCAACACCGCAGGATAATGCGATCATCATAGCCTTTTTGCTGACACCACGCTCGGTAATTTCCTCCACCTGTTTGTTGAGGACATGTACGGCGGGCTCTGCCAGTACAACGAGCATACCGAGGGCAAAGCCGAACAAAACCAGCATGTGCGGGCTTGAAGAAGCGAGCTCACACCCGAGCTTGTAACCGATAGGCATAAATCCTACCGTAACAGCCGTTAAAAAGATCACAAGCCCTAAAAAGGTATAAAGGATACCAATGGTAATCTGCCAAAGTTTTTTGCGTGGTAATTTCAAAAATACCATTTGCAAAACGACAAAGAATGCCACGATCAAGACCAGGGCAATGGCAACCTCCGCCATGACAGAAAGGATCGTTTGGGGTAAAGCTGCACCGAGCTGGGAGGAAACCGAGTAATCCGGCATGGTGTAAGCAATATTGCCATCAATAAAGACACCAAATAGCGTTACTGCTAAAATCGGGCCGATGGAACACATTGCAATCAAGCCAAAGCTGTTCTCTCCTACATTTTTTCCGCCCAGTGTTGTGGCAATGCCAACACCAAGAGCCATAATAAACGGCACCGTGATCGGACCTGTTGTGACGCCGCCTGAATCAAAGGCTAGTGCCAAAAAATCCAAATTTCCCTTAAGAATGACAAGCGATAGAATCGAAAAAAGCATCATGTAGAAAAATAGGAGAATGGATGATAGGGGCTTTGAAAACAGAATTTTCAAAACAGATATCACAAGGAAGAGGCCCACGCCCACACCCACGGTAAGTATGAGCGCCGTTCCGTCAATCAGTCCTTGCACCTGTGCGGCAAGGACTGAAAGATCCGGCTCTGCCACGGTGATCAAAAGGCCCATGGCAAAGCAGACAACGAGCAGAATGGTCAAGCTTTTTGTTTTGGTAAGGCCGGCACCAATATGCTCCCCCATGGGAGTCATGGCAAGATCAGCTCCCAAATTAAATAAGCTGATACCGAAGATCAGAAAAAGAGCTGACAGCAGAAAGACAAGAATTTCCTCTCCGGTGAAATTGACCAAAGGTGTTGCACTCATAAGGAGGACAAGCACCGCTACGGGAAGTACGGATATGACTGATTCACGTAGCTTATGAAACAGAATCGCTTTCACGCGGTCTTTTCCTCCTTTCGTTCATTTTTATGCCTCCGCAAATTACCGTAGACCAGAATCAAACGAGCGATTTATTGAATGCCAAGCATGGCACGCAGTGCATCGAGGCAATCGCCAAGCTTTTCCTGATCGACAGAATCATTCGTGTAACTGTCAAGAACATCTGCAACCATATCACGGTCTGCATCCGAGAAGCAATCGGAAAGATCAACATGCTGGCTTGCGTTAATAACGGTATTCGTGATTGTCTGCGATTCAAGAATGCTCTCAATGACCGTGTCGGTGACAGCCTCAGAGGGCGCGTTTCCGGAAGATGCCTCTGTAATCATTCCCAAAACAGTTTCGACGGCGGCAGCTTCCTTTTCAAAATCAAGCGTTTCATCGGAAGATACCTTTGCAACCTCCTCAAAGAAGGTGCCAAGCAGCGTAGATGCTGTATCGGCAGCCTCCTCCGGGATTCCCATGTTCTGCAACATTTCTGAATCGATGGTTTCCTTAAGGATCTCTGCAGTTGTTTCATCCATGGAGGTGAAGAGGCTTTCTACAGCGGAGGTCAGCTTCTCGGAGTCGCTGAGATCGGGGTTGGAAACATTGAGTGCATTGGCCATCTCATAAGCGGCGGCAATGCTTCCAAGCGTGGATTCATAATTGATGCTGTTATCCTGGATCTTTTGGCGAATAAGGGTAATCGCATTCTCTGTCATGACATCCTTAACGGTATCCATGTCAAGGAAGTGTGCCATGACACCCTTTGCAGAATTGGAAAGAAGGACACTGTCACTCATAACATCAAGAAGTGCACCGATCTTGCCGAGCTCGCTCAAATTTTCTTCAAAATTAAAGCCACTCTCCATGCTTCCGATCAAATCCATGGCACCTGCAAGGATTTTGGCCAAGCGCGCCGCCTCTTGTGTGCGGTCTGTTTCAGTCAAGGTGGAGAAAATTTGAATGTTGGAAACCTTGAGCGCATCACGCTCTGCCTCAGGGATTTCAAGCGCATCTGCCAGCATGGCAATGCCAAGGTTGTTTACTGCAGAAACCGAAACGGGTGCCAAAAGATGGCTGTTTACCATGGTCTCAAGAAGCTCCTTGGTAAAGCCTTCATCGCCAAGTAATGCCGTCATGTCCTGCAATCCCTCACTGGTGAGCAGCTCATGCTTGGAAAACACAGAAACGAGATCAATAACATCGGAAAGATCGGCAAGCAGGGTTTCCTTGGTGGAATCAGCAAGGGTACTGAAAAGATCCTGCATAAAGGCCTGCATGGACGGATCAAGATCAGAGGGGAGTGTCATACCGAGGAAGGGCTCACCCGCCTCCATGCTCTGCGCAAAAGCAGTAATGACTTCTGTTAAAGTATCGGAAATAAGTGCCGAATCGCCAATCGAAGTCAATACCGTGCGAATGGTGGTAACATCGGCTTCTGTAACGGTGCCGGAGCTACCGACGGTTGTGAGCTGTGTGAATTTAACAAACACGGGGAGTGTGTTTTTGATCTCGCCAAATACACAAACGCTTTCACCGGATTCGGTCGCTACGTTGGAAAGACTGTAGAAAATATTTTCACCGACTGACCGAACACCGACAGCATCCAGAATGCTGTACACGGGATCGCTCTTAATCTGCTGGGTGAAGGATTCGTCAATTTCTTCGATCGTTGCCAGGATTTCAATTTGGTTTTTTGTTTCCTCAGGCAACTCGTTGGCTGCAATGACTACAGAATCGAGCATAGGAATCACTGCAAAGAGCGGAAGGAGGAGAATAGAGGCACATACGACACCCTGCACGGCACCAACAACTGCACCCAAAAGACGGCTTCCCTTCTTGCGTATCAGCACCCAATCAATAATCTTCTCCGGAATCCAAAGCACAACCTTCAAAATGAAAAACAGTACAATGAAAAGGATTTCGCTGATCAACGCATGCGGAAGCAGCGTAATAAAATTAATCAGTGTAGGTGCCGCTTCCAAAATTTGGGCCATCGTTTCATCGGTCTGGAAGGCAGCAACCATCAAATCATGGAATGTTTCATCTCCGCTGAGTTGAAGATCGCCAGTTGCAAAGGATTCAATAACCTCCGGCGGAAATTCTGAAATGGGCGTGTTGAGCGCTGTACCGGCGATCGATGTGGCCAAAAAGAAGGCCAGAAGAGCCGAAAGCAGTACAACGACAAGACGAACGAGCGACCGACGCACACCGCGCATAAGTCCAAGCAACAGACCAATTGCGGCAAGTGTCAAGACGATGAGTGTAACGATTGAGGAAATGGTTGGCATAGCGTCCTCCCAATAAGATAAATATAGTATATGCTATATTATAGCATCGGCGTCAGGAAAAGTCAATAGTGGCAGAATAATTACAGGTTGGTAATTTATAGGAAAGAATGTACAGCCTTAGAGGAAAATTTTGAAAAAAACAAAAAAATTTGTATGAACCCCTTGCAATTTGGGAAAAGTTGTGTTATACTAGGCAAGTACGGAGAGATGGCTGAGTTGGTCTAAGGCGCACGACTGGAAATCGTGTAACCGTTGATAGCGGTTCAAGAGTTCGAATCTCTTTCTCTCCGCCAAAAAAAGACACCGATCCGTCATGCGAATCGGTGCCTTTTTTCGTAATTTCAAAAGAAAAGGGGGATGCATTATGATCGTCGAAAGTCTTGTTTTCAACGTAGCACTTCTCTTCCTCATGCTGATTCCCGGATTTGTCATGGCAAAATACCGGCTTTCTTCGGAGGGGTTTGGAAAGGGACTTGCTAACATCGTTCTCTATTTTGCACAGCCCGCCTTGATCGTTTCTGCCTATATCCGTCCGTATGACGCAAGGATCCTTGAAAATCTGATCGTTGTGTTTTTGTTCTCGGTCCTTTCACACCTTCTCTTTACAGCTGCGGCATTTCTTTTCTTCCACCGTGCCGAGGAAGGACGGGCCAAAATGCTTCGCTTTGCAACTATTTTCTCGAATGCCGCTTATATGGGCATTCCTTTGATCGTTGCCATCTTGGGAGAAGAGGCTGCCATTTACGCTTCCATTTACAGCATTACCTTTAACCTCTTTGTTTGGTCGCTCGGTGTCTTCATCTGCACGGGGGATAAAAAACAGGCATCTCTCAAAAAAGTCGCGCTTCATCCGGTAACGATCTCCTCGGTGCTGGGACTTCTTTTGTTCTTTTTGCCGATCGATATGTACGTACCCTCGATCTTGGTAACGGGGCTGTCTATGCTGAAGGAGCTTGTTGCGCCACTGTCCATGATCATCATCGGTCTGCGCTTAGCAGAGCTTTCGCTGAAGGGCGTTTTTCGCGATCGCTATCTTTATGGCTATCTGACGTTAAGATTGCTAGCTCTGCCTACAATTATCTTCTTTATTATGTATGGGCTGCGATTCATCGGTTTACCAATCAGCGATGTTGCCGTAACGGTTATCTTGATTTCGGCAGCAACGCCGGCTGCCACAGCAACCTCGATGTTTGCAGAAAAGTTTGACTGTGATGCAGCCTATGCCGGTATGCTGGTAGCGATTTCTACGATCCTTTCTATTGTCACAATGCCGCTTGTTTCCCTGCTCCTTCAATTGCTGTAACAGACATGGAAAAAGTCCGAGAATTTTCTCGGACTTTTTCTTTATCCCTTGACAGCACCTGCAATAACACCTCGGATGATGTGCCTTTGCATCAGTGCATAGAAAATAATGATCGGAAGAATTGCCAAAACCAACATAGCCATCAGTGCCCCCATATCGCGGGAGCCGTATCCGCCTTGCAGATATTGGACGGCAACCGGAATCGTACGGTACTTTGATCCGATAACCAAAAGCGGCAGAAGGTAATCATTCCAGATCCACATAGCATTCAAAACAGCAACGGTGATGGCGATGGGCTTTAAGATTGGGAAGATGACATAAAAGAAGCGTCCAACCGGGGAGCAACCGTCAATTTCCGCCGCCTCCTCCAGTGCTAACGGAATGCTCTTGATAAATCCCGAAAACATAAAAATTGAGAGTCCCGCACCAAAGCCGAGGTAGATAAGAACGATCCCCACAGGGTTTTCAAGATTGAGGAGATTGGCAATTTTGGACATAGTAAACATGATCATCTGAAAAGGAACGACCATGCTAAAAACAAAGATATAATACAGCAGACGAGTCACCCTACTTCTAACGCGAACAAGATACCAGGCCGTCATAGAGGTAAAGAGCAATATAACAAGAACGGAGGCAACCGTAATAAAGAGTGAATAGCCTAATGCGCTGAAAAAGCTGATTTTTTGTATTCCGGAAATATAATTAGAAAAGCCTACGAAGGTTTCTGCATTTGGAAGCGTAAAGGGGGCATCGGAAATATAAAATTGCCCCTTGAAGGAATTGATAAGAACAATGGCAATGGGAGAGAGAAACAGAACAGCGATCACCCCAAGGATGCCGCTTTGCACAGCGCCAAGAATGATTTTGCGTTTTCTCATACATCTGCCTCCCTGCTCCGCGTGATGCGTAGCTGTATCAATGCGATCAAGGACACCAAAAGGAAGAATAAAACCCCCTTTGCCTGTCCGATCCCCTCTTGTCCGACGCTTCCGTAAAATGTGTTAAAAATATCAAGTGCCAGCATCTGTGTTTGCTTTCCGGGAGCACCGGCAGTCAACGCGTAGTTTTGGTCAAACATCTTAAAGGAATTGCTGAGCGTCAAGAAGGTGCATATAGTCACGGAGGGCATAACGAGCGGCAGGGTGATGTGCCGCAAGGTCTGCCAGCCGTTTGCCCCGTCAATAGAGGCCACCTCCTGCAGCTCTCCCGGGATGTTTTGAAGCCCTGCTACATAAATAATCATCATATATCCGATCATCTGCCAGTTCATGAGAACGACAAGCCCCCAAAAACCGTAGGAAGCGTTATAGGTCAGGTCCACCCCCATACCGGCAAGGACTCCGTTGATGATCAACTGCCAAATATAGCCAAGGACAATGCCGCCGATCAGGTTGGGCGTGAAGAAGGCTGTACGAAAAAAATTGGTTCCTCGCAGGCCTTTTGTCAAAAAAAGTGCCAGGATAAATGCAAGCAGATTAACGCTGATGACCGATACGACCGTAAATTTCACCGTAAACCAAAACGCATTCACAAAATCTGAATTACCGACAAATATATCGATATAATTCTGAAGCCCCACGAACCGCGCGTCGGTTACCGTAGTAAATTCCGTGAAGGAGAGACCGATCCCCATAACAAAGGGGATGAGAAAAGAAATGAAAAAAGCAAGCAGCGTGGGGAGAAGAAATAGCCAGAAATACTTTTGTAAGGAGCGTTGCATCAGCGCATTTCTTCCTTCCATCGATTCACAAAGATTTCTTTTACATCCTCAAAGGACTTCGTTCCCTGTGCGTACTGAAGGAGTCCTGCCCCTACATCGTTTTTGAAGCTTTGCCCGGGAAATACGGAGAACACCCACGGTACTGTATAGACGTCCTCCTTGTTCATCCAGGAATACACCTCACGTCCAAGAGGGTCGGACGGTGCTTCGTTTTCCTCGAACGTGTCATACGGTGCGATAAAGCCCAGCTCATTCGTAACAAGATCCTTGCCGCTATCGCTGGTATACAGCCAGGTGATAAAATCGATCGCAAGCTGCTGCTTTTCGGCGGGAGCCTGCTTGTTAACGGCAAAATAGTTTTCCGTACCTACACAAAGCCCTTGCTTGTCTTCCCCGTCAACGCCTGTATACATGGGCAAAAATTTGATGTCTTCAGCTTTTACGGTGTTCCCCGAAATGTCTGCAATTTGGCTCCATGCCCAGTTTCCGTTTTGCACCATAGCGCACTGCCCCAGTGCAAATTCAGACATGGAATCGGAAACCTGCTTGCTTCCGAGAAGCTTTGGATCGGTCGTGGAATTTCCAAGATACAAGTCAAAGAGATTTTTGAATTCGTTGCCGTAAGAAAACGCAACGGTATCCACATTGCTCTGCCCGAGCACGATCTCTCTGTCACGGAACTCATAGTAAACGGGAAGGTTTGCAAGATGCGTGTGAAAACGCCAATCCTCTCCCGATTTTAACGAGGTGGCCGCAAAAACACCCCGGATCCCCAGCTCATCCTTGTGCTGTGTCATATCCCGAACCAGAGCGGACAGAGCCGCAAAGCTTTTGATATCCTCCATCGAGGTGTAATTCGTTGCACGGTTTGTCAAAGAGAAATAACGGTCGGTAATGGCTTTGTTGTAGATAATGCCATAGCCTTCTACAACAGCGGGGAGGCCGTATACGCCCTCTCCGGCGGAGATAGCGAGTGCCGGATCGGTAAGATGCTTGTACAATGTGGTGTTCTTAAGATCAAGACAGTAATCCTTCCAGCTGTTGTATCCGTTTGCGCCGTTCAGTTGAAAAAGCACGGGCGGATCCGATTTGCTGATCTCGGATTTGAGTGTTTGCTCATAGGTGCCGGAGGCTGCTGTCACAACGCGGAGAGTCTTGCCTGTTTCTTCCTTGTATTTCATCGCTACCTTTTCATAAGCGGCGGCGGATTCCGGCTTGAAATTCAAAAAGTATAATGTGTTCTCATCATTTTGACTGCATCCTGCTGCAAAGACTGCCAAAATGGCTGCCAAGAGAGCAAGAAAAAGGATTTTTTTCATCATATTATCTTCCTTTTCAAAGTGTTATGCAGGCTTATTTTCTCCCTCTTTCTCCGCAACATGCAAAAAAAGTCCTGCCAAAACCAGGCAGGACTTTTTTGCTTATTCAAAACGGATCTGTTGCAGGGTGATGTCCTTTTCTGCAAGCAGTGTTCCCGTTGCGGGGATCTTTCTTTTGCGGTAGCGCTCCGGCGTTTCATAGACGCCCTGATAATTCTGTGTAGCAAACGCAAGCTTTTCCTTGCCCTTTTTCAGTTGCATCACAGTAACACCGGAAGCGGTTTTTGTTGCCATCTCCGGAATCAGGGTGGAAGAAAGAAGTGCTGCACGATGATAGTCGCTGATCATCAAAATATCAAACGGAGCTTCCTCGTAGAAAGCGGCTACCACGGGAGATGCCTTGGAGAATGCGGAGGTCAGCTTTCTGCGCTCGGATGCGTAATTCTCCATAGAAATACGCACTCCCTTTCCGTTCTCAAACAGAAGGACAAGCCGCTGTTTTTTTGAATAAGAGCTGACGACCTTCGCCAAAACAGGACGCTCTCCCTCATTCATGTTCAGCTTAGCCGGCAAGAATTCTCCAAGAGCCGAGGCCTTGGTCACATCAAAATCAGCAACCTTCATCTTAAATACACGGGCGTGATTGGTAAAGATAACAAGCTCGCCGCGGTTGTCGGTTTCCTCCTCGGAGAGGATGTAATCGCCTTCCTTGAGGTTCTGTTCATCGTTTCCGCGCAAGGATTGCAGAGTGATCTTCTTGAAGTAGCCGTCATGCGTGAGAACAAGACGAACCTGATAATTTTCGATCAGATCCTCCTCGGATACCTGGATGATATCCTCCGCGCCGATCAGCTGTGTTTTTCTTGGCTTGCCGTACTTCTTTTTGATCTCCTTCAGCTGCTCGACGATGAGTGCCTTCAGCTTCAGCTCGTCGCCAAGGATCTCTTCAAGCCTTGCGATCTGCTCCTGCAGATCCTCAATCTCCTTGACACGGTTCAAAATGTACTCGCGGTTGAGATGACGCAGCTTGATCTCGGCGATGTATTCGGCCTGTATTTCGTCAATGGAAAAGGCCTCCATCAGGTTCGGGACAACGTCTCCTTCCTTTTCGGTATTTCGAACGATCCGCACAGCCTTATCGATGTCAAGAAGGATCGTCGCCAAGCCGAGAAGCAGATGAAGCTTGTCCTTTTTCTTTCCGAGATCAAAGGTAAGCTCACGGCGCAGACACTGCATACGGAAGCGTATCCACTCCCGTAAAATCTCAACGACGCCAAGCTGGCGCGGCGTTCCGTCAATGAGAATATTAAAGTTGCAATTAAAGTTATCCTCAAGCGGAGTCAGCTTATACAGCTTTGCCATCAGGCGGTCAGGGTCCGTGCCGCGCCGCAGATCCAGCGTAAGCTTAAAGCCGTTGAGGTCGATCGCATCGCGGACATCCGCGATCTCCTTGATCCTTCCGGCTTTGATCAGCTCCGAAATCTTATCCATGATATCCTCAATGGTCGTGGAATACGGAATTTGAAGAATATCAATGCAATTTTCAGAAGGATCGTATCGATAGCGCGCACGCAGACGGACGGGGCCGCTTCCTGTTTCAAAAATACGGCGCATGGCTTCCCTGTCATACGCCAAAAGGCCGCCGCCGGGAAAATCGGGAGCCTTGATGAGATCAAGAATATGATCAAGTGTTGCTTTTGGGTTCTTCAGAAGAGCAATGGTTCCGTCACAAACCTCGCCAAGATTAAAGGAGCATATGGAGCACGCCATGCCGACCGCAATACCCAAATTGGGAGATACCAGAATGTTGGGAAAGGAGGTCGGTATCAAAGAAGGCTCTGTGGTAGTATTATCGTAGTTTGGGAGCATATCCACGGCATTTTTTTCTATGCCGCCAAACAGCTCTGCGCAAAAGGGATCCAGCTTGACCTCGGTATAACGGGAGGCTGCATAGGCCATGTTTTTACTGTATTGCTTACCGAAATTTCCCTTTGAATCCACAAAGGGATGTAAAAGGGCCTCACAGCCACGTGTCAGTCTGACAAGCGTTTCATAAATGGCGGCATCACCGTGCGGATTAAGGTGCATCGTCTGGCCGACAACGTTGGCACTCTTTGTGCGATCTCCTGCAAGGAGCCCCATCTTGTACATGGTATAAAGAAGCTTGCGGTGAGATGGCTTAAAGCCGTCAATATCCGGTAACGCGCGCGAAACGATAACGCTCATGACATAGGGCATGTAGTTCTTTTCAATCGTTTCGGTAATCGGCTGTTCGAGAACCTCCGCGACGACGCGCACAGGAGTTTTTGGCTCTGCCTTCTTTTTTCTAGCCATTTTCAACTTCTTCCTTTTCTTCCAGATGTATGATTTGGTGCGCCGCGGCACGGATCATGCGATTATAGAGGGCAAGCCCGAGGCCGCTCTTTCGCGGCAAGGGCGCATAAATATCGGAAAAACCGCGCTTATCGATCTCGCGTAGAAGCGTGAATAGCCGATGTGCCTGTGTGCCTTCGTCTGCCAGTGCGCCAAACGAAAAGAAGACTACCTTCGGCAGTAATGTCTGATAGGAAGAAAGATCCTCATCATAACAAAGAACCGCACTTCCCTGCGGTCTTGTGCGCAGATATGCAAGGCATGCATCGCGGTGGCCGTCTAAGAGGTAAAGCGGTGTTTTTGGCGCGTAATGACGGTATTTCATACCGGGAGAAAGCACGGGCGTGTTTTCCGACATGGCCGAAAGAACGGCGTCTGCAATTTCGATATGCGGTACGACATCAGCAAGCATTTCCACGGTAATAGCACCGGGGCGCAGAAGTGTCACCGTGTCTTCACTATCAATTTTGATAATGGTCGATTCCAGTCCGATCTCACATTCCCCACCGTCGAGAATCATGTCCACACGGCCATCCATATCCTCGATAACGTGATCGGCACGTGTGGGCGACGGGGATCCTGAAAGGTTGGCTGACGGTGCTGCTATGGGAATGCCCGCTTTACACAAAAGCGCATGGGCAACAGGGTGCGCGGGGCAACGGATCGCGACCGTTGAAAGTCCCGCTGTTACCGCACGCGGAATGCTTTCACGGCAGGGCATGATCACGGTCAAGGGCCCCGGCATAAAACGAGATGCCAGCCGTTCATAAAGCGGCGTGGTGATGGCATATTTTTCTGCATCCGAAGGCTCTGCTACATGCACGATGAGCGGATTGTCAGAGGGACGTCCCTTTGCTTCATAAATGCGATGTGCCGCCTCGGCATCTGTTGCATCCGCACCAAGACCGTACACTGTTTCGGTCGGAAAGATAACAAGCCCTCCGGCACGCAAGCAAGCGCCGGCACGGTCAAGTGCTTCAATTTCCTCCTCGCGGAAGGGCGTGTGGACGGTTAGAATTTCGGTTTTCATGCTTCCCCCGATTTCATACGCTCCGCCACCTCCGCCGCACGGAGGGCGTCTGTCAGCTCACGGATATCTCCGTTCAAAAAGCTGTCAAAGCGATACACCGTCATTCCGATGCGGTGATCGGTAATGCGGCTTTGCGGATAATTGTAGGTACGGATCTTTTCACTGCGATCACCGGTGCCGACCTGTGATCGCCTTGTGGCAGAAACGGCATCTGCCTTCTTTTTTTGCTCGGTTTCATAGAGCTTTGCACGGAGCATACGCATTGCCTTGTCACGGTTTTTGAATTGACTGCGCTCCTCCTGGCAAAAAACAACGAGGCCGGAGGGCTTATGATAGATACGCACAGCCGACTCTGTTTTGTTGATATGCTGACCGCCGGCCCCACTGCTTTTCAAGGTTTCCACCTCAAGGTCAGATGGAGAGATATCGATCTGTACATCCTCTACCTCGGGGAGCACGGCCACCGTCACGGTGGAGGTTTGAATACGCCCCTGCGATTCGGTGCGCGGAATACGCTGTACCCGGTGTACACCGCTTTCGTATTTCAGGTGTGAATATGCGCCCTCTCCCACAACCATAAAGGAGATCTCACGAAATCCGCCAAGCTCTGTTTCGTTACGGGAGATCGGCTCAATGCGTAGGCTCTCTGTATCGGCAAACATGGTATACATACGAAAGAGATCGGCCGCAAAGAGGGCGGCCTCTTCTCCACCGGCCCCTGCGCGGATCTCCATGATCACATTACGGTCGTCCAGCGGATCACGCGGCAAAAGAAGAACCTGCATTTCCTGCTTCATGTCTTCTATGCGTGCCTGAAGAAGGAGCACCTCCTCCTTTGCCAGAGCGGCAATCTCGGCGTCCGTCTCCGCGGTCATAGCCTCTGCTTCGGAAAGCTCATCTGCGGCTACACGGTATGCGTGATAAAGAGTGGCAATCGGCTCAAGCTGCTTACGCTCACGCAAAAGATCACGCATTTTTGCCGCATCGGCCGCAATTTCGGGCGAGGCTAGAAGCGCATCAATTTCTTCAAGGCGCAGGGCGAGTGCCTGTATGCGTGCTTCCATTACTTCAAGAATGCCGAGAAGGCCTCATAGGTGGCATAAACATCCGCCTTTGAAACCAGCTCATACGGCGCATGCATGGAAATCACCGGAACGCCGAGGTCGATCGTATCAACATTCAGATTGGCAATATACATGGCAACCGTTCCGCCACCGCCACCGTCAACCTTGCCAAGCTCGGCAGTCTGCCAATTCACACCATAGGTGGAGAAGATGCGTCGAATACGGCCAACAAGCTCCGCCGAAGCATCGCTTGTGCCACTTTTTCCGCGAGAGCCTGTAAACTTCGACATGGTAGCACCACAGGAGAGCATCGCACTGTTGCGGCGCTCATAGGCCTCTGCAAAGTTAGGATCAAAGGCTGCATTGACATCAGCTGACAGGCAAACGGAATTGGCCCGGACAAGAATGGGATTCTTTCCGCAAGCGATTGCTACAAGCTCGATCATATCACGCAAGAGCGAGCTTTGCATACTGCTGACGCCGTAGCTGCCGATCTCCTCTTTATCTGCAAGGATGGCCATTACGGTGTGTTCGGTGTCTGTTTCCAGAATGGCACTGATCTCGGGATATGCGCATACACGGTCATCATGGCCGTATGCGCCGATCAGCGCACGGTCAAAGCCAATGTCGCGTGCGCGGAAGGCCGGTACCGCAGAAAGCTCTGCACTGATAAAATCCTCTTCGTGAATACCGTATTTTTCCGCAAGGATGTGCAACACGTTTAGCTTGACCTTGTTCTCTGCTTTGTCATCACGGAATGGGCTTCCCCCAATGACAATATTCAGGGACTCGCCGGGAATGGCAGAAGCGAGAGGACGCGTCATCTGCTCCTGTGCCAGATGCGGCAAAAGATCTGTAATATAGAAGACGGGATCTTTGTCATCCTCTCCGATCACGATATCCACCGTCCTGCCGTCTGCCGTGATCACAACTCCATGCAGAGCAAGCGGAATGGCTGTCCATTGATACTTCTTAATGCCACCGTAGTAATGTGTCTTGAAGAAGGCGAGGCCACTGTCCTCATAAAGCGGGTTTTGTTTAAGATCAAGGCGCGGCGAGTCAATATGTGCCGCTAAAATGCGGATACCCTCCTTGTCCATATCACGGCTACCCACGCGAAATAAAAATAGGCTCTTGTCACGGTTGTTGTAGTAACGAAGATCACCGGCCGTCAACGGCTCCCCCAGCGTGTAGGCAGAAAAGCCCGCCGCCTCAGCCATACGGATGCTCTCTCGTACGGCCTCACGCTCAGTTTTTGCCGCATCAAGAAAGGCCTTGTACCCCTCTGCATAGTCGTAGATCCTTTTGATCTTCTCCTCATCTGCGAGTTCAAAGATATTCTGTTTTTTATACGATAATTCCTCAGCACGAAGCTGTCCTAATGATTTTTCTGACATAAGGCTTCTCCTTTTTGTTTTTATATATCAGTATGTGCAATTTCTGAAGAAAAATGGACCAGTTTTGAAAACCGGCTACCCCTCTCTCTTAAGCACTTCGGTTGCGATCTCCTTTGCCTTTTTCAGCAAACGATCACAGTCACCTTGATTGTTTATCAGATAATCCACGCGGTGTGCATAGAAGGAATCAGGGGGCTGTGCGGCAATACGTGCCGCCGCTTCCCTCTCCGTAATGCCGTCGCGTGCCATGATGCGATGAATTCTGTCCCGAGCAGGTGCAATCATAGCAATCACGACATCACACAGCTCCTCCAGTCCGCTTTCAAACAAAAGCGGCACATCCAAAAGCACAGCGCGAAGTCCGGCCTCCTGATATAAGGCCAAGCGACGCTGAAGCTCATCCTTGACATAGCGGTGCGTAATGCTGTTCAAAAGAGCGCGACGCTGTGCATGCGTTTCTGTATCGCCAAAAACGAGAGGGCGCAGCTTTGATCTGGAAAGCGACCGATCCTCGGCTAGGATCTCTTCTCCAAAGGCTACCGCCAGCTCCTCTGTGCATGGAGAGGGCTTTTCTGTGATTTCATGATAGACGGCATCTGCATCGATCAACGCAACACCATCCGAGAGAAAGGCGGAGGAAAATGTAGTTTTTCCTGTTCCGCTACCTCCGGTCAGACCGATTATAAGCATAATACCTCTCCGTCGAATAAAAGTATACTATTATATTATAATACGGTTTTTCTTCTTTGTCAAGGGTTGGCAAGATGCATATGCCTTGTAAAAAGCAAAAAGAAGGATGCTTGCATAGACTAAAAATATCAAAAAAGGAGGAAAGATTACTTATGCGCAAAAAGAAGAATAGCGAGCCCGACATGATCACCGTACCGCATGAAAAAAGCTTCTTTATATCCGCAAACGGATATAGCGGTTTTCGGTCACGGCATACCGTTTTTTATGGTTCCCCACAATATACGCGTGTATTTGTGATCACGGGAGGCCCCGGAACAGGAAAGAGCCGCCTTATGCATGATGTAGCAAAGGCTGCGAAGCTGTGCCGTGCCGATGTGACATATATCCGCTGTTCGTCCGACCCGGATTCGCTTGATGGAATCGTGATCAGCAAAGAGGGGACGAGGATCGCGCTCCTTGATGGAACTGCCCCGCATGTCCGCGTTATTGACTATCCCGGTGTGATCGATGAATGGATCGATCTTTCTCTCTGCTGGCAGACGGATGCTCTCATATCAAAGCGAGAGGAGATCCTGTCTGCAACCAAAAGGAAACAAGAAGCCTATGCCCGTGCGTATCGGTTTTTATCCATCGCAGGAGATGCCGACCGCGCATTGGATGCGGAGCTGCGCCCCGCCGTTCTCACAGAAAAGCTGACTCGTGCCGTACAGAGAGAGATGCGTATGCTCTTTCCGTCCGCAAAGCCGCATAGCGAGGAATATTACATCACGGCCTGCTCTATGAAGGGGTACACGCACTTATCCACCTATCGCGCGGAGAGCACTGTAATTGGCATAAGCGATCCATACGGAGGTGCGCATTTTTATTTAGATCTCTTATACCGTTTGCTTCGTGAGAAAAACGCATACACATTCTTGCGTTTTCCCTCTTGCTATACGGATGAAAAAACAGAAAATATATATCTGCCCAAAAGCAAGGTCCTTTTTTCATCAATTTGCTGTCAGGACGAAAGCAAGGTCATCAACATGAAACGCTTCTTGAATGCGCAGGCAATCACAAAAAACAGATCGGTTCTGCGTCATCTTCTGCATGTGCGACGGGATATGCAGGACGCGGCATGTGCCGCCTTGCAGGAGGCAGGAAAGCATCACTTTTCCTTGGAGGAGATTTATGGAAATGCCATGGATTTTTCCAAAAAGGAGGCCGTTACCGAGCGAGTAAAGAAGCAGATCACCTCGCTCCTTGCATAGTTTGGAATTGACAATTTTTCAATAATATGTTATTATAGAAAAGAGGCCGAAAAAAAGAGCAACCGATCGGCTGCTCTTTTTATGTTTATTTTTTCATGGCGCTGACGATCGCCTCGGTATCCGATGCAATCACGAGCTCCTCGTTTGTCGGGATCAGATATACCTTTACGCGGGACTCAGGAAGGCTCAGACAGGTGGTCTGTACAGGACGCTTGACACCGTTGTTTGCATCAAGATCAAAGGCCACGCCGAGATATTCCAGTCCGCTGCAAGCCATTTCACGGATCGAAGGAGTGTTCTCCCCGATGCCGGCCGTAAACACGATGGCGTCAAGACCGCCCATGGCTGCCGAATAGGCACCGATGAACTTCTTGATCTGATAACCGAGCATATCCAGAGCAAGCTTTGCGCGTGCATTTCCCTCTGCAATAGCCGCTTCAATATCACGGCAATCGGAGGAAACCCCGGAAATACCGAGGAAGCCGCACTTCTTGTTCATGTAGTTATTCATCTCATCGGGCGTATAGCCTTCCTTCTCCATGATATAAGGAACGACGGCCGGGTCCATGTCACCGCAACGGGTTCCCATCAAAACGCCGGCAAGGGGCGTAAAGCCCATGCTGGTATCCACTACGCGGCCATCCTTTACAGCGGAGATCGAGGAGCCGTTTCCAAGGTGGCAGGTAACGATCTTGGTTCCCTCGGTCTTGCCGAGGATCTTGAGCATCTCCCCTGCTACATAGCGGTGAGAGGTGCCGTGTGCGCCGTAGCGGCGTACAGCGTGCTTTTCGTACATATCGTAGGAAACACCGTACATGTATGCTTCCGGTGCCATCGTCTGGTGGAACGCCGTATCAAACACGAGAACCTGAGGTGTGCTCGGCATGACTGCAAGACAGCCCTGTATGCCTTGAATGTGCGCGCCTGTATGCAAGGGAGCGAGGCTACGGCACAGCTCGAGCTTGGCAAGAACATCCTCTGTCAGAAGCATCGACTCCGAGAAATAGGCACCGCCGTGCACGATGCGGTGACCGACTGCCTCGATCTCATCCATGCTTTTTACGCAACCGTAATCGGCGTTGAGCAGTGCGTCTACAACATACTTCATCGCAACGGTGTGGTTTGCCATGGGCAGGCTTGCTTCATACTTTTTGTCAGAGAGCAGATTTTTGTGCGAAATGGCACCGATCGTCTTTTCGCCTTCGATGCCGATGCGTTCGCAAAGGCCTTTGGCTACAACAACATTTTTTGCGGTATCGAACAGCTGGTACTTGAGAGAGCTGCTTCCCGCATTGACTACGAGAACATTCATGGGTGATCCTCCTTGCGCGTTACATTTATTTGATATACAACGAATATTATATACGATTTTTTCCCAAATTGCAACAATTTTTAGAAAAAACAAAGGAATTTTTGGAAAAAGATGAAAACCGTTGGCTTGATTTGCGAATTCAATCCGTTTCACCACGGACATGCCCACCTTCTTCGTAGCATTCGCGAGCGTTTCGGTGATGATACCGCAATCGTTTGTGTGATGGGCGGCAACTTTGTGCAACGCGGTGAGCCTGCCATTTTTGATAAATGGTCCCGCGCCGAAGCGGCTGTTCTGTCAGGGGCCGACCTCACGCTTGAGCTTCCCTTTCCTTGGTCGGCCGCCTCTGCGGATCGCTTTGCCGATGCCGCCGTTTCGGTGCTTGATTCCTTGGGCATTGTCGATCATCTGGCATTCGGCTCGGAGAGCGGTGATCTTACAGGTCTTTCGCTCCTTGCGTCCGAGTTGGAATCTCCGCGCTTTCTTGAAGCATACACATCCTTTTCAAATGAAAACAACATCGGAAGTGCCGAAAAGACCTCCGTCGTATACCGCGAGATCTACGGAAAAACCGACCGCCTTTCTTTCCTAAAAAAACCAAACGACCTGCTTGGCGTTTCCTACATCCGTGCAATCCTGCGTAAGCACAGCAAAATCGATCCTGTGGCCTTCCTACGCGTCGGAACGCCGCATGACGGCAAAGCCCCCTCGGAGGATTCTCCAATCACCTCTGCAAGCGAAGCTCGTGCGCTGATCAAAGTGGGAGGCGGAGGACAGACAGCCGCCTTTTCACGTATGCCGTGCTCTTCGATTGAAATTTTCAAAAGAGAAATATCAGCAGGAAAATACTTGGCAGATGATAAAAAATGGCTCGATCTCCTTCTTTTTCATTGCCGTTTAACAGACCAAAGAACACTTGAAAAGGCAGACGGGCTTGGCGGCGGTCTTGCCGCCCGTGTCAAGCGCGCGGCCAATGATTCCTGTGAGGGTATGGACTTTTTCAACCGCATTCGTACAAAAAAATACACCAACGCTTTTCTCCGCCGTGCACTTCTCGCTGCACTCTTTGGGATCACCAAGGAGCAGTTGAACGCGTCCCCCTCTTACACACAGATCCTCGCTTTTAATAAGAAGGGGCAAGCACTTCTCTCCCGCATACGCCGTACAGCGGCACTTCCGCTGCTTACAAAGCCGGCTGATTATCGGCTTCTCCCTCTCCCTGCAAGGGAATCATCTCTTGCTTCGGCACGTGCAGATGCGGTGTATGCTTCGCTACTTCTTGTCCCCTCCGCCCCCTCTGAAGCAAGGAAAAGATCCCCTTATCGTAGGGGTAACAGAAGCCAAACGAACCCGATTTGGGAAGGCAAATTTTTGCCGTAGCATCGTCAAAAGGCTTGATCATATGTCTATATGATCTGCGCGTTTTTCCTCGCTCCGTCTAAAAATTTGCTCTTCCGAAATTCTCCGACCGCCGAGCCTTGTATTTTTGAGTGACTTCGGTGCGGAAGACGAAGCTTT
>JAZOOW010000006.1:0-9944 GCA_045655145.1 Eubacteriales bacterium
CGGTTGGCTTGTTGCCAACCGCGCTCCTTTTTTTCAAAGAGGAATCATGGGAAAATCAAAGCACCCGTCCCCCCAAGAGGACGAACCGCCATCCTCCGGGCTTGCGGTGCAAATATCCGCACCGTCAAAGCGGAGAAGCTCTGCCTCGGGCGGGGAGGTATATATCTTTTTCATCCTGCGACCCTCGCTTACAAAATTTCTACCTTATTATAACATGCCTCCGTGTGAAAGTCAACGCCTTACCAAGGCCGAGCGCAAGAAAAAACGCGTTTTTTTCTCCCAAAAGGCTGAAAAAGGTAAAAAGCGGCCAATTTTTGTGCAAGTTGCACAAAAACAGAACAAAAAATTTGTTACCCCTTGTCTGCAAAAGAATAAAACAATTTGTTGACAAACGAAAAACCTTGTGGTATGATATAGGTGTGTAAAAGTCCTTATGTACTTTACAAAAACACATATTGAAAGGAAAAAATCATGAAGAAACGCATTATTAGCTTGTTTATGGCACTTTGCATGCTTCTTCTGGCTGTTCCGGTGTTCGTATTGCCGGCAACCGCTGCAGAGCATGAGGAGCTGACCACAAAGTTTGACACAAACAACAACTGGCCTAGCTACGTGGCCGACCCTGCTACGTGGGGCTCTACCCTCACGGAGTTTGTGGGATGGAACGGCGGTTGGTCTATGGGCCGTATGTACAAGGGTGCATACGCTCGCTACACCGGCGTTAGCTATTACTCGATCATTAATGAAGGCGGTCCCAACGCAGAGTGGCGGGAAACCGGTGTATATTTGGGCAACGAGAAAATGATTCTCTCGAACAGCACCTACGCAGCCAATCAGACGGCTGTTGCCTACACCTACACGGCACAGTATACCGGTCAGGTAACGCTTGATCTCGAGAAGCTGATCCTCGGTTCCCCCATTGGTGGCAACACGGAGGCATCCGTTCTTTTTGCAATTTTTATCAACGATGTTATGGTTTACCCGCAGCAGGGCGCAGATACTTTGAACCCGGAGAACTGGGCGACCGTTAAGAGCCTTGACGAAGTCAATGCTGCTCTTGGCGAGGGCAAGGCGGAGTATAAGGTTCAGCGCGGCGATAACATTACCTTCGCTGTAGGTGCTAACGGCACCTGCAACCAGGGCGTTATCATGGTTCCTACCGTAACCTACGATGCAGGCTGGAAGGTAGTTCCGGACGTGATCAACGACTACCTCGCCACCAACGGCACGACCTGGCCGGAAACCTCCGCTCTGCCCGGCCTCCGTCCGCTCCAGCAGCTTGACGCTCGTTGGACGCTCGGCTCCTACAACGTAACCGACGACGAGTTTATCGAGTATTCTCACTTCAACACCAAGGCCGGCCGTACATACGGCGTATATCAGAGCGAATCCAGAGCACTTTGGGATGAGGTTGGCTCGATCTACCTCGGTGCTTCTGCTAACCCTGTTCTGAAGGGTGGCTTCCACCTTGGCGCCAGCGACGAGGAATTTGCCGCTTACCGCGTGCAGGTTCTTGCTTCCTGTGTCGCACAGCTCTCCATGAAGGATCTCCAGCTGATCTCCGCAGAGAACACCGCCGTTGACGGTACTGCTGTGATTGAGGTCTACAAGAACGGCACGCTCTTCAAGACCCTCGAGTACACCGTAGCTAATGGCGAGGCTTCCGCGAGCGCATATCCTGCCGCCGTTAAGAAGGGCGACGAGCTTACCTTTATCGTGAGAAGCGCAGATGCAGCTGCTGCCGGTAATACGGTCGTTGCTGTTGCAGGCTCCCCGATGGTAGTTTGCTCCGACGTTACCTCCTTCCTCTCCGAGACTCCTGCCGACGGTGAGTCCGGCGTAGCAATTGAGAATGCTGATCTGCTCGTAGGTCGCGAGTTCGGTCTCCGTCTGTTTGCTTACGCAACCCAGGATATCTACGAGAACCAGAACGCAAAGCTCAATCTGTACGTTTGGTCCTCCACCGTTGAGGGCGAGAAGACTGCCGAGAACGCTACGGCTATCCTCCCCATGACCTACAATGATGACTTCGCATACTATGCAGACTTCATGGGCTTCTCCATCAGAGAGCTCTCCGATGACTTCTATGTACAGGTTGTTGTTACGGAAGGCGAGACCGTGCTTGTTAAGTCCGGTGTTGCTAACCAGAACGTGGTTGCCATGCTGACCGAGCAGTACGAGAACGAGAAGGACCCCACCACCAAGCAGCTCCTCATTGACATGCTCAACTATGCAGCTGCTGCACAGAGCTACTTCAACTACAACACCGATAAGATGGCTAACGCCGCTCTTACCGATGATGAGAAGAAGCTCAACGATGCTGACGAGTTCTATGCACAATTCTCTGGCGTGCCCAGCGGCAACGACAAGGTCTGCCACTCCGAGATCGGCTCCTTTGCGCTGATTCTTGAGAACAAGCTTTCCATCCGCGGTTACGTTGATGTAAGCAAGTACGAGACCAACTGCAAGTTCGCCGTGAAGATTGGCGAAACCGCTGAAGACATGGACTACGCAGATGCAATTCCGCTTGACGAGGTTTACTCCTTCATCATTAGCGACATCGGCCTCGACGAGATGGATAAGGTCTTCCACATGAAGCTGGTTGTTACTCACGAGTTTTATGAGGAAGGCATAGAAACCCCCTCCGAGGAGCTCTACTTCGGCTATGCGATCACCTACAGCGTAGAGACCTACGCCGCAAGAATGATCGACACCGAGGATCCGACTCTTGCAAGCCTGATCCGTGCTATGATGCAGTTCGGTTCTACCGTCAAGACTGTTGTAGCAGACTAAACCCTATCTTTTGTAATAATTGAAGGAGGAAATAGAAATGAAGAAATATGTTTCTCCCGAAGCAGAGCTTCTCGCTTTCGCTTCCATGGATATCATTATGTCGTCTAACCCTAACGAGACACCTCAGGATGTCGTTGCATCGGGTAGCGACCTCAACATTCAGGACATCTGATTCTGCATGTGAAAAAGAACGGCTCTTCGGAGCCGTTCTTTTTTTCATACAGTTTCCCCTCGTCGATGTCTCTGTGCCCGACAGCTACCCGTCATGAAGGCGGCGCACAAAAGCGACCGTAAAATTGAAAAAAGCCTTGTATTTTGCCCCCAAATATACTATAATAGGGGTAAGAAAAATAAAAAGCGCTCCTGCGCAGATAGGAGAAGCAGATGGAAATTGTTATCATCGGGGGTGGAACGGTCGGAGCTGAGATCTGTGCCCAGCTGGCGAGCGACCGCCACAGCATTACCGTTATTGATCGCAATGAGGCCGCCCTCGGCGAGATCGCCAATATATCTGACGTCGTTGGCATTGTGGGCAACGGTGTGAATGTATCTGTTTTGCGTAAGGCAGGCGTGGGAAAGGCAGACCTTCTGATCGCCGTGACCTCGGATGACGAGATCAACATCCTCGCTTGCGCCGCCTCCAAGCAGCTGGGGGTCAAGCACACCGTTGCGCGCGTCCGCAATCCCGAGTATGCGGAGCTGATGCAGCTCATGGCGTCCGAGATACATCTCTCGCTCACCATCAATCCGGAGCAGGCCGTGGCAGAGGAGATCGCCCGTGTTTTGCGTTTTCCCACCGCCACCAAGGTAGATACACTCTGCCACGGCAAGGTGGAGCTTGCCCAGCTTTCCGTGCAGGCCGGCTCGCCGCTTTGCGGCCGCCCGCTCAATGAGCTGCGCGGTGTTCTGAATGTCAAATTCCTCATTTGCGCCGTCCTGCGCGGCGGGGAGGCCTATATCCCAAGCGGTGAATTTATTCTGGAGACAGGGGACACCGTCTGCGTGACCGCGTCCGATACCGAGATCACAAGCTTCTTCAAGGCCACAGGTGCTTACCGCCAGCCTGTCAAAAACGTTTTGATCGCGGGCGGCGACCGCACCACCTATTACCTCGAGGAGAGCCTGCGTAAAAGTGGCATCCGATCGACTGTGATTGAGAAGGATGAGGCATCCTGTGCTGCCCTGGCGGAGGCCTTCCGCTGTACGGTAGTTTGTGACCGTCCCACCAAGCGCGAGCGTCTGCATGAGGAGGGGCTCGAACGGGCGGATGCCTTTCTCGCGCTCTCGGGCGACGATGAGGACAACGTCATCACCTCGCTCTATGCCAAGGCACAGGGCGTGCCCAAGGTCGTCACCATGGTCAAGCATGAGTCCTACCTCGATATTTTCAAGAGCGCAGGCCTTGACACCATTGTATCCCCCAAATCCTCAACCGTTACCCACATCGTACGCTATCTGCGCTCGATGGCGCGCGCACGCGATGCCGAGATCGAGTCGCTTCACCGTTTTATGAATGACAAGGTGGAGGCACTTGAATTTGCCGTCAAGGAGGAGATCGAGGGAATCACCTACATTCCTCTCCGTGAGCTTCATTGCCGCGCGGGTGTCCTGATCGCCTGCATCGTGCACAGAGGCGAGATCGTGATCCCCAACGGCAACGATATGATTATGCCGGGTGACACAGTGATCGTCGTCACCGCCGGCGGAAAACTGAACCGTATGAAGGATATTATTGCATCATGAATCACCGTATGATCGCTTATTTCCTCAGTATCATCCTGTGGATCGAGGCCGCGCTTCTCCTCTTGCCGCTTACCTGCACCCTCATCTATCATGAGGATCCCTTGCCTTTTCTCTTTACCATGGTGCTCCTCGTGGCGGCAGGCCTTCCCTTTGGCATCAAAAAGCCCAAAAACACACGCATCTACGCCAAGGAGGGCTTTGTGTGCGTCGCGCTTTCCTGGCTTCTCATGTCCGCCTTTGGCGCGCTCCCCTTCGTTTTCAGCGGCGCGATCCCGCATTTTATCGACGCCTTTTTTGAAACGGTGTCCGGCTTTACCACCACGGGCGCGACGATCCTACCCGCCGTAGAGGGACTGCCCTTTGGCATCCTGTTCTGGCGTAGCTTTACGCATTTTATCGGCGGTATGGGTATCCTTGTCTTTATGTTGGCCATTCTCCCCTCTATCGACGGGGACGGCCGCGCCGTCCACCTCATGCGTGCCGAGGTGCCCGGTCCCACCAAGGGGAAGCTCGTCCCCAAGCTGCGGCAGACCGCCTTGATCCTCTACGCCATTTACATTTTTTTAACCGTCCTGCAAACCCTCCTTCTGTGGGCGGTGGGGATGCCGTTTTACGATGCGCTGGTCAATTCCTTTGCCACCACGGGAACGGGCGGCTTTGCGGTCAAAAACCTCTCCATCGCTGCCTACGCCAACCCCGCCGCCGAGTGGATCATCACGGTCTTTATGGTGCTGTGCGGCACCAACTTCAACCTCTTTTATTTCCTTCTCATCCGCAATGTGCGTGATGTCTTGAAGAATGAGGAGGTGCGCATTTATCTTGCGCTGTACCTCGTGGCATCCGTCACGGTTGCCATCAACACCGCATCCCTCTTTCCGGCTGTCGGGGACTGCATCCGTGCCGCCTTCTTCCAGGTGGCCAGCCTCATGTCCACCACCGGCTTTGTCACGGTGAATTTTGACCTGTGGCCAACCTTCTCCAAGACGCTCCTGCTCCTCGTCATGCTGACGGGAGCCTCTGCCGGCTCCACGGCGGGCGGCCTCAAGATCTCCCGTGTCGTTCTGCTCTTTAAGAGTGCCCTGCGCGAGATCCGTCAGGTTTTGCGGCCAAAATCGGTCAACGTGGTGCGCCTTGACGGTGAGGCTGTTCCGGATCCGGTCATCCGCACGGCAAACAATTATCTTGCCACGTATATGGTCCTGTTTGTCGGCTTTCTTCTGCTCATATCCGTGGATGGGCTGGATTTTGAAACCAATTTTACCGGCCTGCTTGCCTGTATCAACAACGTCGGCCCCGGTCTTTCACTGGTCGGCCCGATGGGGAATTTTTCCGTATTTACTCACTTTTCCAAATTTGTTTTGTCCGTCGCCATGCTCTTTGGGCGTCTTGAGATCTTCCCCATGATGATCCTGCTCGCGCCCTCGACCTGGAAGCGTCGCTGATCGCAGAGCATGCGGGTATCGCCATACAAACCCTGCACGACTGACAATGCTTCTCCCCTCCTTTTCAGGGTGCAGGCAAGCATTTCTCCCTTGGGCGGAAAATTTTTCAATTTTCCTGCATGATTTATAAAAATTTTCCACAAAATACTTGACAAGCACCCTCCTTTCTGATAAAATAGATTTAGAATAATTCTAAATTATTTAGAGGTCAGAAAAAAGGAGGGGAACAGCGGTATGACGCGCCATCAGCACTTGGTTTTAGAGATCATCAGAGAAGCACCGCGCCATATGACGGCAGAGGAGATCTATCTTTCCGCGCGTGAGCGTGCTCCCTCTGTGGCGGTGGCAACCGTCTATAACGCGCTCGCCGCCCTCTGTCGGGACGGACTGATCGCGCGCCTGCATACGGGCGGTCAAAAGGACGCCTACGACCGCACCACAACACCGCACGCGCATTGCGTGTGCCGGCATTGCGGACGGCTGACCGATCTCGCCTTTCCCTCGCTTGCAGAGCAGCTTGCCCCTCTGGTGGGGAGTCGGGAGCCGTTTTACGAGCTGTACGTTCACGGCTTGTGTCAGGATTGTCAACAAAATTAACAAATATAAAGGAGAACACACATGGAACTCAAGGGAACAAAAACAGAAAAAAATCTTGCAACCGCATTTGCCGGCGAGAGCCAGGCAAGAAACAAGTACACCTACTTTGCATCGGTCGCCAAGAAGGAGGGCTACGAGCAGATCGCGGCTATCTTTGAGGAGACCGCCAACAACGAGAAGGAGCATGCCAAGCTCTGGTTCAAGGAGCTGGGCGGACTTGGCACCACGGCCGAGAACCTGAAGGCTGCCGCCGCAGGCGAGAACTACGAGTGGACGGAGATGTACGATCAGTTCGCACGCGAGGCAGAGGAGGAGGGCTTTGTCGCACTCGCCGCACGCTTCCGCGCTGTAGCCGCTATCGAGAAGGCACACGAGGAGAGATACCTCAAGCTTCTTGACAACGTTGAGATGCAGAAGGTGTTTGAGAAGGCAGGCGAGGCTATGTGGGAATGCCGCAACTGCGGACACCTCGTGATCGGCAAGAAGGCTCCGCAGGTTTGCCCCGTATGCGCACATCCGCAGAGCTACTTTGAGCTGCGCAAGGAAAACTATTGATCCCTATGATAAAGGAACGGACGGCCAGAGGCCGTCCGTTCCCTGCTTTTTGGGGGCTTTCCCCTTGACAAGAGGGGGCTTTTTTGCTACAATAGGAGGGTAATTTCACGGTATGGCCGAACAAGGAGGAAGGGATATGAGGTTGAAGCTGCACGCAATGGCAGAAAAATGGGATCTCCCGTTTTACCGCGCGGCACTCGCGCTGGCCCTGCCCATCGCCCTTCAAAATCTCCTGACCTCCTCGGCCACCCTGATCGATACCGCCATGGTGGTAGGGCTCGGCAATGCCGTCACCTCGGCCATGGGCGTGGCTACCCGCTTTTCCTTTCTTCTCAACGTGACCTGCTTTGGGTTTGCATCCGGCTGTACGGCACTTCTCTCCCAGTTCTGGGGGGCGCGCGACCGTGAAAACACAAGCCGCACGCTTGGCCTTGCGCTCCTGCTCTCGCTCTCCTTTGGCCTTTTGTATGCCGCGGCGCTTCTGCTTTTTCCCGCACAGCTGGTCGGTATCTTTAACAGCGATCCCGCCGTTTTGCCGCTGGCTATTGCCTATTTGCGCATGTTTGCCCTCGGTGTTCCCTTTGTCGTATTTTCACAGATCATGTGCTTTGCTCTGCGCGCGGTGGAATGCGTGCATCTGCCGCTTCTTTCGGCGGCGGTGTCGGTCGTGGTGAACACCACCCTGAATTATTGTCTGATCTTTGGCCATTTCGGCTTTCCGCGTATGGAGCTCCGTGGCGCGGCACTCGCCTCGGTGATCGGCTGTGCCGTGCAGAGCGCGGTGCTTCTTCTCGGCGTTCTTCTCACGCGTAATCCCTTCCGCGGGAAGCCCTCCGCGCTCTTCCGCTTTGACCGTCCCTTCGTCCGCAAGTATTGGAGCATTTCCGCGCCCGCCCTCTTTAATGAGGTCATGTGGGCGGTGGGCACGAATGTCTACGTGATGGTCTTTGCCCGTCAGGGGATCGAAAATCATGCGGGCTACACGCTCTACGAGAACGTCCAGCAGCTCTTTTTCGTCTTTTTCGTGGGGATCTGCGGTGCCTGCTCGGTCATGGTGGGCACACGCGTTGGCCGCGGTGACGAGGAGGGGGGCTATATCGCCGCCCGCCGCTTTGCCGTGATGACACCGATCGTGGGCTTGATCCTCGGTGCTCTTCTGGTGGCCGTGCGGCATCCGCTCCTATCGCTCTTTCCCGTAGAAACGCAGGGCGCGTATGACGTTGCCGCCGCTTGTCTGTTCTTTTTCGGCTGTTGGCTTGCCATGCGCATGATTCCGTACACCCTCATTTGCGGCATCTTCCGCGCAGGAGGTGACACGCGCATCGGCTGTATTTACGAGCTGATCGGCCTTTATCTGTGCGGCATTCCGCTCGTGCTTTTTGTGTGGCTTGTGCTCGGGCCGACCGATTTTGTATGGCTGGTCGTTGCCATGTTCCTCGGAGAGGATCTCTTTAAGGGGATCCTGTGTATACGCCACTTCCGCTCGCGGCGGTGGATCCACTGCCTGACCGACCGCAAAAAAGAGGATAATGCTTGACAAATTTCGGCTTTTTGTGGTATACTGGTAAACAGAAAAAAGACAGAGAACAGGCTTTTTTTGTCCCCAGACAGTAAGCCCCCATGGGGCAGATAGGAGAATTCTTATGCAAACAACATCCTTTCGCGTCAATATGGTAAAAATGGCACAGCTGGCCATCCTCACGGCCATCGTGCTTGTCTTTCAGCTGGCAGGGATCGCCATCCGCTTGCCCTTTCTGGCAACGCCCGTCAGCCTCGTCTTGATTCCGATCGTGATCGGCGCACTGCTCCTTGGCCCCCGCGCGGGTGCTTGGCTCGGCTTTGTCTTTGGTGCGGAGGTCGTGATCGTCTGCGGCGTGATGGCAACCGATCCCTTTACCGCCACGCTCTTTCAGGATCATCCGGTTCTGACCACGCTCCTCTGTATCGGTAAGGGCGTGGCGGCCGGTGTCGTGCCTGCGTATGTATTCCGCGCGCTCCGTGGGAAAAACGAGTGGCTTGCGCTCTTCCTTGCCTCGGCCTCGGCCCCCATTGCCAACACGGGCGTATTTATTCTTGGCTCCTACACCATGATGGATACCTTCGCGTCCAATTTCCTCGGGGACGGCACCTCGATGTTCTACTTCCTCGTCATTGTTTGCGCGGGGCTCAACTTCCTTGTGGAGCTGGCCATCAACATCATTTTCGCACCGGCCATCCAGCGCGTCATTCTGGCTGTTGGCAACCGCATCCATCGCTAAAAAGTACGGGGGCGTGTGTCGCGAAGCTTGAAAATACGCCCTGCCTTGGAGGAACCGATATGAATATTCTTGTGATCAACGGCCCCAATATCAATATGCTCGGCATCCGTGAGCCGGCTGTGTACGGGCGTGCGGATTATGCCGCGCTTTGCGCGCTGGTAGAGGAAACCTGCCGCGCGGCGGGCGTAGGCTGCGAGCTGTATCAGTCCAATCATGAGGGGGATCTTGTAGACCGTATCCAAGAGGCGTACGGAAGAGTAGACGGTATCGTCATCAATCCCGGCGCGTATACGCACACAAGCATCGCGATTTTGGATGCCGTCAAGGCGGTGGGCATTCCCACCGTGGAGGTGCACATCTCCCGCGTCGAGGAGCGCGAGGACTTCCGTCAGATCTCCTATATCCGTGCGGCGGCCATCGCCACCGTAACAGGGAAGGGCATCGACGGCTACCGTGAGGCGATCGAGATCCTTCTTGCGCATTTAGCCGCCTAAGTGGGCTTGTTGGTTCGAGCCCGCCTACCCGTGTGTCCTGAAACAGGCCCCGTGCGATAAAA
>JAZOOW010000007.1:0-2734 GCA_045655145.1 Eubacteriales bacterium
CATGAAGCTGATGATCGCATCCGATCTGCACGGCGATGCAGACTGCTGTCTTGCTCTGCTTGAAAAATACAAGGAGGAGGGCGCAGACGAGCTTTTATTGCTCGGTGATATTCTGTATCACGGCCCCCGTAACGATCTCCCCTGCGGCTACCGCCCGAAGGAGGTCATTTCCCTCCTCTCCGCGATGAAAAAGCCTCCGCTTTGCGTGCGCGGAAACTGTGACACAGAGGTAGACCAGATGGTGCTCCCCTTCCCGATCCTTGCAGACTATACCACCCTGTGGATCGACGGTGTACGCCTGTTCGCGACACACGGGCACCATCAAAATCCAGAAAATCTGCCCCCGCTTGCCGCAGGGGACGCCTTCCTCTACGGGCATACGCATCTGCTCATGGCCGAGAAAAACGCAGACGGTGTCCTCATCGTCAACCCCGGCTCGGTATCCCTCCCGAAGGGCGGTAATCCGAAAAGCTATGCAATCTATGAGAACGGATGCTTTTCTGTCAAGAGCTTTGACGGCAGGGTGATTGCCGCGGTTTCCGTTTAATATCAAAAAGATCCGTGCGCGCAGTCAAATGACTGCGCGCACGGATCTTTTTGCGGATCAGACCTCCTCGATCGCGGTTACGGTATACCGCTCTGCCTCCACGATGCTTTTCAGAACACCGTCGGCAACGGGGGCACTCAGGGTAAGAACGGCCGTGCCGCTTTCATGGCTGACTGCCGCCTCCGCAACGCCGTCAAGTCCTTCCAGCACGCTCTTCACGCGCGCCTCACAATGGGGGCACATCATGCCCTCGATATGCATGGTCTTTTTCATGCTCCTCATCTCCTTTTTATCTCTTTTCTTTGGTTTTTCGGGGGAGAAGGTGTAAAGGCGCAGGGCGTTGGATACCACCGATACGCTGGATAGGCTCATGGCCGCCGCGCCAAACATGGGAGGAAGCTCCCAGCCGAAAAGCGGAATGAACGCGCCGGCCGCGAGGGGAATGCCGATCGCGTTATAGACAAAAGCAAAAAACAGATTTTGTCGCACCGTCCGCATCACCGCACGGGAAAGACGGATGAGCGTGGGAATATCGTCCGCACGGCTTCTCATAAGAACAACATCTGCGGCATCGATGGCCACGTCGCTTCCTGCTCCGATGGCAACACCGACGTCGGCACGCGCAAGTGCGGGGGCATCGTTGATGCCGTCACCGACCATCATGACGCGGCCGTGCTTTCGCCACGAGGCTACCACCTTTTCCTTTCCCTCCGGAAGGACACCTGCCACCACCTCGTCAATGCCTACACGGGCGGCAATGGCACGGGCGGTGCGTTCGTTATCGCCCGTCAGCATGACTGTATGCACGCCAAGCTCTGCGAGCGCGCGCACGGCGGCGGCACTTTCCTCACGCACCGTATCCGCTACGGCGATCATACCGAGAAAGGCATCGTCGCGCGCAAAGAACAAGGGTGTTTTCCCCTCCTCGGCAAGGGCGGCAGCCTTTTCTTCAAATTCTGCGGGAATGCTCGCATAGGCGGAGAGATATGCGGCGTTGCCGCCACGCAGGATCGCGCCGTCCGCCGTCCCCATCAAGCCGCGCCCCGGGAGAACCGAAAATTCTGTGACCGCAAAGAGGCGAACGCTTCTTTCTTCACCGCAGGCGACGATGGCACGGGAAAGCGGATGCTCACTTTGCCGCTCAAGCGAAGCGGCAACGGTAAGCAAGTCCTCCTCGGATACCGCACAGGGGGCAAGATCGGTCACGGTCAGCTCGCCCCGCGTCACGGTGCCTGTTTTATCCAGAATGACGGTTTTTGCCTTGCCGGCCTCCTCCAGCGCGGTGGCTGTTTTGAAAAGGATGCCACGCCGTGCGCCGACACCGCTGCCCACCATGATGGCAACGGGCGTAGCCAGACCAAGCGCACAGGGACAGCTGATCACCAGCACGGAGATTGCCCTTCCGAGCGCATAGGAGAAATCACCGCGAGCGGCTGTCCAGACGGCAAGTGCGATCAGGGCAATACCCATGACAAGGGGGACAAAGACCGCCGATACGCGATCTGCCGCCTTGGCAATGGGCGCCTTGCTTGCCGCCGCATCGCTGACAAGGCGGATGATCTCCGAAAGTGTGGTATCCTCCCCCACCCGTGTGGCGCGACAGGAGAGAAAGCCGGACATATTTTGCGTGGCACAGGCCACGCCGTCCCCTGCCTGCTTATTGACGGGGATGCTCTCACCCGTCAGGGCGGATTCATTGACGGCACCTTCTCCTGCAAGGATCACGCCGTCCACAGGAATGTGCTCACCCGGGCGGACGAGGAAGATATCTCCCACCTTAACCGACTCGACAGGGACGGAGATCTCCTCCCCGTCGCGAAGCAGGGTGGCGGTTTTTGGGGAAAGTGCCATGAGCGAGCGGAGGGCATCCGCCGTTTTCCCCTTGGCGCGTGCCTCGAGCATCTTGCCGACCGACACGAGGACAAGGATCATAGCGGCCGATTCATAATAGAGATCATGCATAGCCGCATGTACGGCGGCGGTATTGCCTGCGGCCGTATCAACGGCCGCCCCGATCAAAACGAGCGTGCTGTACAGGAAGGCGGCGGCAGAGCCAAGAGATACGAGGGTATCCATATTCGGTGCACCGTGGAGAAGCCCACGCGTGCCCCGCACAAAAAATCCGAAATTCAGCGCGATCACGGCGGCGGCCGACACGGCCTCGAAAAGCAGGATGAGGAAGGGATT
>JAZOOW010000008.1:0-3246 GCA_045655145.1 Eubacteriales bacterium
GTATTTCTCTACCAAGAACATTAACTCTTTAACAGCATATTGCATAGTATTTTCCTTTCTCCAAAGCTCTTTGACATCTTGAATTTAACTAAATTCTTATTTATCTGTCTGATTTATTCAAGTTTGCTTTTATTTTTCAAATGAATCAGGTTTGATCCCTACCCATATTATAACACAAAAACCGCAGAAAACCAATCTGCGGTTTCTGTTTTTCTGTCGGTAGGTAAAACTGTCCTTTAGAGTAACGCTCTATTCTCCGCCGCTTTCTTTTTCTCCCCAAAACGGGTTGACAAGCGTGGGGGCGGTGTGCTATACTGATAGCATCTACGGCAGAGCTCTGCCGCCTATAAGAAAGGAATCATGAAACTATGGACATGAGCAATTTTGAAATTCTGAAGACCGCCAAAATGCCGGCAGGCGGAAAGAAGATCCGTAAGCTGGGCACGGTCAAGATCAACGCCGTGGAGTCCACGCCCGTGGTATGGGAGGGGCGGCTTCTCCGCTTTGAGTGGGTGCGTAACGCCGCGTGGGGCGAGGCAGGCGGCATCACGCGCAAGCACGGCTACTATTGCTTTGTGGACATGGAAACCGAACAGGTCGTGGCCGAGGTCGGAGATAACCATGCCTTTGGCTCCTGCTACGCCGAGGACGGAAAAATGTACGTACACGGCGTGCGCGGCGAGGGCGGAGGCAACGTTCTTGAAACCTTTGTGTCCTCCGATCTTGTGCATTGGGAGCAGTATGAGGCCATCACGCTTTCCGAGGATCTTGGTATTTATAACACCTCGGTCTGCCGCGGTGAGAACGGCTACGTCATGTCCATCGAGGTAGACGGCAAAAACCCCTGCGTAGGGAATCCGTACACCTGCATTTTTGCCACCTCGCAGGATCTCATTCATTGGGAGCTTTTAGACCCTATGGAGCATTGCTTCACACAGGAGCGGTATTCGGCCTGTCCCTGCATCCGCTACGTGGACGGCTATTATTACGTCATCTATCTTGAATGGATCCCGTGGCATCACTTTGTGCCGTATATCGTGCGCAGCCGCGATCTGCGGACGTTTGAGATGGCGATCAAAAATCCCGTTATGTGGTATGATGACGATGATAAAAAGGTCATCCGTCCCGAGCGCTTTACCGCCGAGGAGCTTGACTATGTTGCAAACGCCGTGGATACCAACAACAGCGACTTTGATATGTGCGAGTACAACGGCAAGACCGTCATCACCTACAGCTGGGGCAACCAGTGGGGCAAGGAGTTCCTTGCGCTTGCAGAGTATGACGGCCCGAACGACGAATTTCTCAAGTCCTTCTTTCTTGACTAAAATACAAAAAAAGCACCCCGTGTGTCGTGAAAACGGCACACGGGGGCTTGTACGGAGCGATTATGGCACCCGAACAGATCGAACAAATGGCACAGATCATCGGCATTTTTGCCATGATCTTTATGTTTCTCTCCTTCCAGCAGACGGCCAAGGGGGGCATCATATTCTGTCAGCTGCTCGGGGCGGTGCTCTTTGCCATTAACTTTTTTCTCCTCGACGCGCCCGCAGGGTGTGTGATGAATATCGTAGCCATCGTCCGCGCGGTCATCTTTCTCTTTCCGGACCGCCTGCGCACGAGGCACCCCGCTTGGCTTGTCGGCTTTATCGCGGTGTATCTTCTCTCCTACATATCGGTCTTTACCCTGTTTGGCAAGGAGATGACACCGTACAACCTTGCTGTTGAGGCACTGCCCGTGGCAGGACTGATCCTGACCACCATTGCCTTTCGCGCAAAGAGCACCCGTGCCATCCGCAGACTCGGGCTGATCAACTCGCCCCTGTGGCTGACCTACAACATCCTCTGCTTCTCGGTCGGCGCGATTGCCAGCGAGATCCTCTCGCTCGTGTCCATCATCATTGCCATCATCCGCTACGACATGCGCGGCGGAAAAGAGGGCGGGGGAGAGAGCGAAGTGAGCGCGTGATCTCAATAAGCTCTTGCAAATAGAAAACAGCCGTGCTATAATAGTAAGGCAATATCACCAAAAAGGAGACCTTATGAAGATTGCATTGATTGCACACGACAAGAAAAAGGACGAGATCATTACGCTTGCCAAGGAGTACCGCGAGGTGCTTGCGGCGTACGAGCTGTACGCCACGGGCACGACAGGCACGCTCATCATGGGGGAAACGGCCCTTCCCATCCACCGTATGAAAAGCGGCCCACTCGGCGGTGATCAGCAGATCGGCGCGATGCTGGCAAACGGAGAGCTCGACCTCATCATCTTTCTGCGTGATCCCTTGACCGCCCAGCCGCACGAGCCGGACGTGTCCGCCCTCCTCCGCCTTTGCGACGTGCAAAGGATCCCGCTTGCCACCAACGCAAGCTCTGCCCGTATCATGCTGGATGCGCTCAAAAACAAGAGCTTCTTCACGCAGGCGTGATAAAAACCGTACCCCGTGTGTTGTGAAACACAAAAATATATAGCAAAAGGAAGAACCTATCATGAAAAGATTTCTTGCGCTGACCCTTGCACTCGCTTTTGCGCTGACGCTTTCCTTCGCCTTTGTCGGCTGTGACGAGCCGGATAACGGCGGCGGCACGACCACCACCACGACAACAGGAAACGGCGGCAACCCCGGTCAGCCGTCAACGCCCCCCGCAGAGGAGCTTGATGCTACCGAGTGGGCAGCCGCTACCGCCATTGCCGCCTTTGAGAACGTGACCGTCCGCTACACCATCGAAACGGCGACTTACGACTCCGAGGATATTGCCAAATTCACCTCCGATAAGGTCTATCGCGCCTGTGAAACGGTAGACAAGGAGGGACGGCGGATCGACTATATGTGCCTTGAGGTGCTCTTTGAGGGCGCGGCTGCCGACGAGCAAAGAGCCTCCTTCCTCCAGCTGATGCTGGCGATCCTTGCCGATCAGGCAAACTACACCTTTGATGCGGAGAAGGGCACGTATTCCTCGTCCTCCGTGATCGAAACCACCCTTGAAATTGCAATGGAGGAGGGGGAAGCCCATGCCGACGAGACGGTCTCAAACGCCGAGATCAAGTTCAAGAACGGCAAGATCGAGTATTTCAAGTGCCATATCGTGGAGAAGATCTACGTTGACGGTCAGCTTGTGAACACGCTTGACGGGGACTCCGTATGGACCTTCTCGGACTACGGCACCACCGTCATTACCGAAAATCCCGAGGAGATCGTGGGCGGCGAGTAATACTGCCCACTGCACGATCATCACACAAGAGCC
>JAZOOW010000009.1:0-3128 GCA_045655145.1 Eubacteriales bacterium
ACGATCCGACTTGATCCAGCTGTACCTGTGGACATTTATCTGCCAGATACCGTGTTGCCGCATCGGACATGGAAAAATCCTCTCCGCGGATCATCAATATAATACGGCCGGTCTTCTTTTCCGCGCGCAAAAGTCGTCGAATCTCACCACGCAGGCGATCACGCCCGTAGCCAAGATCCTTATCATGAATAAACTTGATGAGATGTCCGCCGTCTGCTCGCACCCTCGCCAAGGTAAACTCTACCTGCTTCAAGGCGCATTTGGTAGTGGGAAATCCTTCGGCTATGACGATTTTATAAACCTCATCAAAAGTATATGTATCACTTCTTTTCACGCGGCTTCTCCTGTTTTCTTTCTGCTCTTTGGGCGCGGCACGGCATTTCACTGTTCGATGGGATAACGGGGAAACATCCACATCATTATTATACATTCTATTGTATGCTTTTTCAAGCCGTTTCAAAAAGTTTTTTCACTTTTCTATTCACATTTTCCACATAATGTGGTATAATAATATATCAAAAACAAAAAGAGGTGAAATGCATGAGTTCCGGCGACAGTTGTCCGATATGTAGCAAACAAATATGGAGCACCGTTACATCCTTGCGTTTTGCCCTATGCGTTTTCGCATCTGCTCAAAAATATCTATCAGATATTAGACAGTCATGGCTTTCCTCTTGGGATGTGACAAAAAAGGAGGATTGATGATGCCTGAAATTTTTCTAACCCCCGCAACCGCAGGAGAAATGATCAGAAAAAAGGAATATTCTGCCCTGCGGCGTATTCTTTCTACCGTTCCCGCCGCCGATATTGCGGAGTTTATGGAGGAGAGTGACACAGAGCTCCTTCCCTTTCTCTTTCGGATCCTGCCAAAGGAAACCGCCGCTGAGGTTTTTGTTGACATGGATCCGGATCTGCAGGAGCTTTTGATCACCGCCTTTAGCGACTATGAGCTAAAACAGATCTTAGATGAGCTGTATCTTGACGACACCGTTGATCTGATTGAGGAGATGCCCGCCAATGTGGTTAGCCGCATTCTGCGCAACTCTACCACAGAAGCCCGTAAATCGATTAACGAGCTCTTAAAATACCCCGATGACAGTGCCGGCAGCATCATGACCACCGAATATGTCAATCTGAAGCCGGATATGACAGTAGGAGAGGCATTTGAGCTCATCCGCAAGGTTGCCATTGATAAAGAAACGATCTACACCTGCTATGTGACAAGCGGCCGCAAGCTAATAGGCATTGTTTCCGCAAAAGCATTGATGCTGGCACCCCTTTATACACAGCTCTCCGAAATCATGGAGTGTAATGTGGTCTCTGTTTCTACATTAACCGATAAGGAAGAGGTGGGTATCCTGTTCGGGAAATACGGACTCCTCGCCCTTCCGGTTGTTGATGCGGAAAACCGCATGGTGGGTATCATTACCGTCGACGATGCCATTGACGTCATCCAAGAGGAAGCCGAGGAGGACTTTACGGTGATGGCGGCCATCACCCCCTCTGAAACAAGCTATCTTAAAACATCTGTTTTTTCACTCTTTTTCTCACGCATCCCTTGGCTGATGCTCCTCCTGATCTCCAGTGCCTTTTCCGGAATGATCATCTCAACCTTTGAGGCCTCGCTCAGTGCTTGCGTAATCCTGACCGCTTTTATCCCCATGCTGATGGGAACCGGCGGTAACTGCGGCAGCCAAGCCTCTGTTACGGTGATCCGTGGGCTATCCTTGGGAGAGATCGAATACCGTGATGTCCCCCGCGTTGTGTGGAAGGAGGCACGCGTTTCTGTTCTGTGCGCAATATCCTTGGCGGTTTTATCTTATATCAAGATTTTGGTCGTTGATTACTGGATGATGCAATCGCTCTCACCCACAGAAATATCCTCTGTTCCACTTGTCGTTGCTTTGGCAATGGCGGTCACCGTGATATGCTCAAAGCTGATCGGCTGTTCTCTCCCCATTCTGGCAAAAAAGCTTGGGTTTGACCCCGCTGTGATGGCATCTCCCTTTATCACCACACTGGTGGACACGATTTCCCTGATCGTGTATTTTCTCATTGCCGTACAAATGATTCCCGCATTGCAAATATAAAAAGAAAGCCCTGTTAACACAGGGCTTTCTTTTTATTCGGAAGGCGTACGTATCTTTAATTGCCAAACATCTCGTTGTACCATTTTGTAATGGCTCCCTTGAGAGATGCCGTATCAAAAGAGTTGTCATCCTTTCTTTCATTGGTCAGCGTCTTGTAATACGGTGCTGCAGAAATTTCTGTTGCTGCGGCTTTTGCAAATTCCTTGAATTCGAGCGCGGTCTTGCAGGAAGCCATGCGGTCAAAATAAGATTTGGAAACCGCCAGCATCTGCTCCATTGCATTCTTATCAACATTCACAAGCGCATCATGAGAACCGCAAAGCACAGAAATAACAGACTGCAGGTTCTGCTGCTTGATGATCTCTGTCCAATTCTCTTTGGTAATTCCCTCCTCAGGATATGCAGTCAGGACGTTACCGGTATAGCTGACATTCATCTTGTAAATATTGTTTGCGTCGTCCAACTTGCGGGAAACCTCATTTTTGTCATTCAGCTCGTAATGAACGCCCTCTACACCGTACTGCAGAACATTGCGAAGCTCTGTTTTGCAAACAAGCTCTGTGATGATCTCCATCGCACGATCCTGATCGGTCGTGTACTTGGTTACAGCAAACATAGAATCAAAGATAGCCTCATCGTTCAGGTGCGGATAATCCAGCACACGAACGTAATACTCGTCTGCATACTCTTGCATCAAGGAGTAATCACCCGTCATGATACCGACACCAAAGGACTCCTGTCCTTCCGTCATGAGATAACCGTTCTCCTTGCAGTAATACATCAGATTCATGTACGCATTATAGTTGCGATCGCTGAAAACGGTAGAAAGGCCCGGAAAATATCCGAGAGTTGCATTGGGTGCGTTGTAGAAGGAGGCGAGCGCTGTCATGGCACCGTTCTTGCCCCAATACTCAACCAAGGGATAATCAGCCATCCCGTAGAGCGGAGCGATCTTGCTGAGATCCTCATTTTGCGCAATGGCATCGATGAGCTTAGCAACCGGTGTTTTCTGGCCGCGGTCATCCAGATCAGGAAAGG
>JAZOOW010000010.1:0-1586 GCA_045655145.1 Eubacteriales bacterium
CCAAAAGCCTCCCCTGTGTAAGGGTCGCGTAGCGATGCGAGCGCAATGAATGACACCACACTGTGGTGTCAGAACGCGAGCGTGACCGAGCTGCAGTGAGAGGTGCCGAGTGAAACGAGGCGGAAGGGTTGTTAAGATAACAGCAACAATCCCTCAGTCAGCTTCGCTGACAGGGCAGATTGTCAAGCAAGTGCAACACCAAAAAACGCTTCAAATGGCGAAAGCCACCCCAAACATTTTCGGGGACTTTTATTTGCTTTCTGTTCATCGGCATAGCCTATAAAGAACCACGCGATCGTCGCGTGGTTTTCGTGATACAACAAAGGCAGTTGCGGCCGCTCCTGCGCCAAGTGCCCTTTGATTCAGTCATCCGTGGTACAGCTCCTTGGGATCAACACCGAGAACCTCTGCGATCGCAAAAAGCTCAATATCCGTCACGGTGCGAGAGTAGTCCTCTATCCTTGATACAGAACCGCGACAAACGTATACGCCAAGCAGCTCAAGCTTGTTGGAGAGATCCTGTTGGCTGACCTTTAATTTTGTACGCAGTCGCTTCAGATTTCCGCCGATCAGATTTTTCTTTTCACCGTCTATGACCCTCGCCATCGCATGATCTCCGTTCGCATTTTTTGTCTTGACACAAGACACTTTTTATGATATACTAAATTCAAAATCATATTGTCCTGTCATAAGACAACTGCAAAAAAAGTGAGGGATCATATCGGTGGATAGGATTGGAATAAGGAAAGAAATCGATAAGCTCGGAAGAATTTGTATTCCCAAAGAGATGCGGAGGCTTTTCCGGCTCGACAACGAGGTGGAGCTCCAAATTACAGAGGAAGGCATATTACTTAAAAATCCGGAGTATATTCTTGTAAAGAAAGAAGGACAGGGAACGTAGCGCGTTCCCTGTCCTTCTTATTGCCATCATCACCGTTTTTCCTGCGGTGGTGCACACCACTTAAAGAGAGAAATATACCATTTCTCCCGTGTCAGCGTTTTGGGCGTGGCACGGAAAAGGAGTGCCGCGAGGTAGCCGAACACCAAGGCAGCCGCCGTGCCGCCTGCGGCGGCACCGAGGCCGCCCGTGAGGGCACCGATCAGTCCGTCTGTGTGAATCGCCTCCCGCACGCCGCGCGCCACGGCACCGCCAAATCCGACGAGCGGCACGGAGATTCCACAGCCCGCAAAGCGGTAAAGTGGCTCATACAGTCCCACCGCGCCGAGAAACACCCCCAGCGTAACATAAAGCACAAGAATACGCGGTGGTGTCAAGCTTGTCAGATCGATCAAGAGCTGTGCCACGGTGCAGACCGCACCGCCCACCAAAAACGCGATCAAGCATTGTGAAAGTAACCCAGTCATGCTTCCTCTCCCTTATATTCAAGTCTTGCAAGCGGTGCGATGCCGATAATGGAGCCTCCCTGCTGGACGCTGGAGGGGCTCATCAACGCCCCCGTTGCCAAAAGAAGAATGCGCCGTAGCTCGCCGGTAGCCAGACGGGGGAGAAAATAGGCGCAGGACACGGCCGCAATACACCCGCACCCCGAACCGCCCGCATGCACATCCTGCCGCGCAGGATCGTA
>JAZOOW010000011.1:0-2794 GCA_045655145.1 Eubacteriales bacterium
TGCCTTGGTCATTATACAGGAACATATTGAAATCATCTAACAGGTCGGTTACGGGTATTTCGTATAGCTCGGCTAATTTTTTCATATGTTCTAATGGATAATAGTCGTGCCCATATTCCTCATACCGAATATAAGTGCTACGATCAATTCCAATAAGGTCGGCGATCTCTCTTTGCAAGAGCGCTTTACGGTATCTGAGCCACCTGAGCTTGTCCGCTATTTCGGTAATTTTTGAGGGATCAGAAAAGCGGATATTGAACTTTTCGGACTCCAACAAATGGTGCGGAGCGAGTAGAGGAAAGCTATGGATATACATAGGGGAGAACCTTACGTCACCTGATACGTTTCGTACCATTAAGTATGAATGTCTGCCTAAGTTGTGGAACACGCGCCATTTTTCGTCATTTGGAACCCCTTTTGCATCGTATGCTCCAAAAAGGTCCGTTATGATAGGATAGCATTTTGAATGCACTTGGCACCGTATGTGGCAAAGCGGGCGCCGTTATCTGCGTCAAAGGAATCAATAGCCTTGATAACTCCAAGGCTGCCGATGGAGATCAGATCATCCGGTGAACGGTAAGATGTATAATACTTGCGTACAATATGCGCGACCAGGCGCAAGTTATGCTCAATGAGCTTCCCGCGCGCGGCCATATCCCCTTCTTTCATTTTCAAAAAAAGTGCACGCTCCTCCTTTGTCGGAAGGGGCGGCGGAAAATTCTGCTGACCGCCGATTCCCAGCAGAAGACAGAAAAAATGCATCGCTACAGCAGAAAAGGTACCAAACATAAAAACGCTCCTCTCAAAAAAACCGCATATCATGCGTAATAGTAACATGATATGCGGATAGGGCTTGTATATTTGAGAGAAAAGCAAAAAAAGCGTCAGTGGATCGAATATCCTTTTCCACGATGGTTGATGATGGGCGTGTAGCGGCCGCACGAGCCGCGGAAGAGAAGGCGGTTGATCTCGGCAATATAGGCGCGCACGGTGTTGGGCTTGACCGGATGCTCCGGTGAGAAGCAGGTGGCGATCAGCTCGTCAACGGGAACTATCTGCGGTGCGTGTAATGTGAGATAACGCAGGATCATAAAGGCAACAGGCTTTACGGGGAAGCGGATGCCGGAAAAGGTGATGCATCCGAAATCACGCAGGTCCGCATCCGCAAAGCCAAAGGAAGCGACATAGGGAGATTCTCCGTTTTTGGTGGCATAAAGGTTGAAAAGCTCGGAAAGAAATTGATCGGAATGTACACGGTCTGTGTACACACGGTCGGCGTGAGCGAGATAAAGGTGACGCAGATGATGTGGGCGTATGATGATAGACAATGCGGCCTTAGGGAAGAGAGAACGGATGCTTTCCGAGAGTCCGGCCATATCCGCGATGCTTTCGGGTTGCGGAATAACAATGATTTTCGCAGGATGATTTACGGCAGACGTCAAATCATCGGGAGAAATTACCAAGGAATGAAGGTGGCATTTGTAAAAGATGCTCCGTAGCTCCTTCACGGTGTCGTTTTGCATATCGTGGTCAATGATGAGAATCATACAGGCAGTCCTTTCGCGTACTATAAATTAGTATAGCATACAATGGAAGAAAAAGAAAGGGGAAAGCCCGGATTTCTTGACAGATCACTTCTTTTTTGTTATAATGGAAGTAGAGAAGTCAAAGGAGGCACATATGAAAACGGTTTTGATCACGGGTGGATCGCGCGGGATTGGCGCGGAGCTTGTTCGCCGCTTTTCACGCGAGGGGTACGGCGTGGCGTTTGTCTACCGTCAGTCGGTCAAGGAGGCAGAGGCGCTGGCGAAGGAAACGGGTGCTTTTCCGATCTGTGCGGACGTATGTCTGGAGGGAGAAGCGGTCGCCGCAGTTGAAAAGGCGCGGACGCTGTTGGGACACATCGATCTTTTGATCAACAATGCCGCCATTGCGGGCGGACGGCTTTTTACCGAGATAACAGGTGAGGAGTGGAATCGTTTTTTTGCTGTTAATCTGCACGGTGCCTTTTATTTTTCGAGAGAGGTTCTGCGTGAGATGATCGCACGGAAAAGCGGTAAGATCATCAACATCTCCTCCATGTGGGGCGAGGTGGGTGCCTCCTGCGAGGTGCATTATTCCGCTACCAAGGCGGCTATGATCGGCATGACACGGGCACTTGCTAAGGAGGTAGGCCCCTCGGGGATTACAGTAAACTGCATTTCTCCCGGTTTTATTGATACGGATATGAACCGCAATCTTTCAAGCGAGGATAGAGATGCCTTGATCGAGGAAACACCGCTTATGCGAATCGGGACGTCTGCCGATGTTGCGGCGGCGGCACTCTATTTGGCAAGCGAGGGCGGCGATTTTGTGACGGGGCAGGTTCTTTCCGTCAACGGCGGATTGGTTATTTGAAAAAAGCCTGTGAATTTTTTGTTTTTCTCTTGCAAATAATGCAAGCATCTGTTATAATATAAAAGAAGGTCATACTGGATGCCAAACAAGGTCATACTGGCCGGGGACGTAGCGGAGCCTTGTACCTGAAATCCGCTGTAGCAGGGGTGATTCCCGTTTTTGAGGGTGCCCTTTGGTCTGTCTGTGCTTTGGTCGTCTGTGTTGAAGGATGGGTCTTGCGCAATTTGATACCGTGAATCATGTCAGGTGGGGAACCAAGCAGCATTAAGCGGAGCTTCAGATGTGCCGCGAGGGTGCCTGTTCGGAGCAGACGCCAAGGTCAACGGGGCTGAAGTGTATTCGATTTTACGGAGTATGGCCTTATTTGGCATTCGGTACGTGCGGGTAGCACATGGGG
>JAZOOW010000012.1:0-10355 GCA_045655145.1 Eubacteriales bacterium
ATACTAACAGTACAAATTTGTAAAGCAAGGAGATTATTATATATTTATGAAAGCAACCGGAATAGTTCGTAGAATTGACGACCTTGGAAGGGTGGTGATCCCCAAGGAGATCCGTCGTACCATGCGTATCCGTGAGGGCGATCCTCTTGAAATTTATACAGACCGTGAGGGGGAAGTGATCTTCAAAAAATATTCTCCGATCGGCGAACTGGCATCCTTTGCGTCACAGTATGCCGAGACCCTGCAAAAAATCTGTTCTATGGCTGTTGTGATCTGTGACAGAGATGCTGTAATTGCTACCGCGGGCGTATCCAAAAAAGAGTATTTTGAAAGAAAAGTTTCGGCAGATCTTGAAGACGTAATTGAAGGGCGTGGCTTGTATACGCACAAGGAAAACAGAGAGCGTATGAGCGTGATTGAGGATGGCGGTTCGCATTACGTTAGTTGTGCCATGCCGATTATCGCGGATGGAGATGTCGTTGGGTGCGTTGCATCTGTATTGCCAATTGATGGAGCTGTGCCGCATACACGCATCACACAGGATGTGGAGATCAAGCTGATCCAGACCGCCGCAAACTTTCTCGGTAAGCAGCTGGATGCTTAAGAAAAGTCGGGTAATGCCCGACTTTTTCTTTGCTTAAAATATAAAAATCTCTTGCAATTCTTTCTCTGTATGCTATAATAAAAGGAGTAGAAAGCGAGGAAATTTTATGGAGCTTTATCGAAACGAATGGGGAAATGGCATCGCCTATAATCATTTGTCTACCGACCGCTTCAAAACGGGATATTTTTGTGTGAATTTTCTCTTGCCCTTGCAGGCAGAGAGTGCAGCGTATTATGCTTTGATCCCCAAGCTTTTGCTTCGCGGCTCGCGTGACTATCCCAACCAGCAGGTGATCAGTCGCCGCCTTGAGGAGCTGTACGGTGCTGACGTGCTTTCTCGGAATTTTAAGCGCGGAGAGATCCATCTTGTAAGCATGGGAATTGACATTTTGGATAACGATTATCTTCCGCGCGATGAAAAAATGGACCTGTTGGCGGAGAGCATCGCGCTTCTGAAATCGCTTTTAACAGATCCGTGCATGGAAAACGGACGTTTTTTGCAGGATTATACGGACGGGGAGATCCGCAATCGCATACTGGCCATTCGTGCCATGATCAACAACAAGCAGAGGATGGCACTGGAGCTTTGTTACCGTCACATGTTTGCCGATGAAGCGGCGGGGGTGTCCGTTGAAGGGCGGATTGAGGATTATGAGGCACTGGACCGTGAAAAGCTGGTCGCCTATTATCAGCACATGCTTCAAGGGGCGCGCATTGAGATCTTTTACGTAGGAGGTGCCCCTGTAGAGCGAGTAGAAGGTTTGGCAAAAACGATCTTTCGTGAGATCCCACGCTCCAAAAACGAGGCGAAAATGCCCTCTATTGAAATTCGCCGTTCTGCCGAGAGCGTTCGCAGCTTTGAGGAGTGCGTGCCAACAGAGCAGGGAATTCTTGTTATGGGCTTCCGCACCGGTGTCGTTCTGCGGGACGAGGATCACCTGGCACTTTCCTTGTTTAATGAGATCTTCGGCGGTTCGCCGGCTTCCAAGCTTTTTATGAATGTGCGTGAAGAACGCAGCCTTTGTTACTACTGCTCCTCCTTTGCAGATCTCTTGAAAGGCACGCTAACGGTGATTGCAGGAATCGACCCCAAGAACAAGGATATTACCGTTGACGAGATTAAAAATCAGTTGGAAGAAATGAAGAACGGCAACATGAATGGGGAAGAGCTGCTTTGTGCAAAGCAATCCCTTTCCAATGCCTACCGTTCTATCCTCGATACGCCGGACGGCATGGAGAGCTGGTACCTGCGCCGCTTTATCGGAGGCATGTCGGATTCCCCTCTCGAAAACGCAAAAAATGTTGAAAAAATCACGGCAGATGATATTTCTGCCGTGGCAAAGAAGATTTCTCTGGATACGGTCTTTTTCTTGCGCGGAGAAGGCGTATCTGCCGATTCTACGATGCAGGAGGCGCTCTGATATGGCAAAAACCGAGATCATTCACAAAGAAAACGCCGCCTTGCGTGAGGGCTACGATCTCATAAAACACAAAAGCGGATTATCTATTTTCGTGATCCCCAAGCACATGACGACCGCATACGCACTCTTCGGTGTACGCTACGGTTCGATCGATAACTGCTTTCGTTTAGAAGGGGAGTCGGATTTCACCCGCGTTCCCGATGGCGTTGCGCATTTTTTGGAGCACAAGATGTTTGAGGCTGAGGATGGAAGCGACACCAACGAACGCTTTGCAAAGCTGGGTGCGTCTGCAAATGCCTTCACGTCGGCAGATATGACGGCATATGAGTTCTCCTGCACGGAGAATTTTTACGAGTCGCTGACCGTTCTTCTCGATTATGTAACACATCCCTATTTTACCGAAGAAAACGTAAAGAAGGAGCAGGGAATCATCGGGCAGGAAATCTCCGGTTGCCACGACAACCCTCACCGTCGTCTGTACGAAATGATCCTCTCGCTTTTGTATGGAAAGAGCAATATCCGCATTCCGATCTGCGGCACGCATGCATCGATCGCAAAGATCACGCCGGAGCTTTTATATCGTTGCTATTCAGCGTTTTATCAGCTGTCTAATATGTCGCTTGTTGTATGTGGCGATGTAGAAACCGACAAGATCATTTCCGTAGCCGACTCGGTTCTAACCGAAGCAAATCCTGTTGAAATCCATCGATATTTCGAGGCAGACACAGATGTTCCTGCAAAAAAACGAGAGAGCATTTCTATGCCGATCGGAACCCCTTTGTTTGCCATCGGCTTCAAGGACTGCACGCAGTTCAAAACGCCGCAGGAGGAGATGCGCCGCGTGCTGATTATGCGTCTTTTGACAGAGCTTCTGTTTGGCACCTCGACGGAGTTTTACGGGCGCATGTATGAAGAGGGTTTGCTGACTCCTAGCTTTTCCGGCGGTTATGAGAGTACACGAGAGGCTTCCTTTTATCTCCTGTTTGGTGAATCGCAGGATCCGGATGCTGTATATAAACGTATCCTTGCCATGCTGCAGAAGAAGAAAAGGAATAAGCCGACAGAAGCAGACTTTTTGCGTGTTCGCCGCGCGGCATATGCAGAGCATATTCGTATTTTTGATTCTACCGAAGCAATCGCCGATGAATTTTTGGCCGATTTGTTCGCTGGGATCGATCTTTTGGAGGTCGGAGCCATGTTATCCTCGATCACGTATGATGAGGTGATGGCCGCGCTTGATGATTTTTTTACAGACGATATAGCCGTTATGGCAGTAGTCAACCCTCTGCCCGAAAATGACGGCTGATAACAACAAAAGGAGAATTATACTATGGCAATCAGAATTGACGGAAAAGCAGTTTCAGCAAAACTTCGCGAGAAGCTTAAGGAGGATGTAGCAGCCTTTGTCGAGAAAACAGGCGTTACCCCAGGGCTTGCGGTGGTCTTGGTAGGGGAGGATCCCGCATCTGCCGTATATGTGCGAAACAAGCACCGCGGATGTGAGGAAGTTGGAATCCGCTCGGACGTTTACACGCTCCCCGCTGAAACGACCGAAGAAGAGCTTCTTTCACTTCTTGAAAAGCTCAATGCCGATGATAAGGTACACGGTATTTTGGTGCAATTACCCCTGCCACGCCATATTTCCGAGGAAAAGGTCATCCACACCATTCGCCCCGAAAAGGATGTAGATGCCTTCCATCCGCAAAACGCAGGAAACATTTTACTCGGAAAATACTCCTTCCTTCCTTGCACGCCCGCCGGCGTTATGGAGCTTCTTGCTGCTTATGATATCAATATTTCCGGCAAGGAATGTGTCGTAGTCGGAAGAAGCAACATTGTAGGGAAGCCGCAGGCTCTGCTTCTTCTGGAGAAGAACGGAACGGTGACTGTTTGCCATTCCCGTACAAAAGACCTTGGTGAGGTCACTCGCCGTGCAGATATTCTGGTGGTGGCTATTGGCCGTCCTTGCTTTATTACGGCAGATATGGTCAAGCCCGGAGCCGTTGTCATTGACGTGGGGATCAACCGCAAGGAGGACGGAAAACTTTGCGGTGACGTGGATTTTGATGCTGTAGAGCCAAAGGCTTCCGCCATCACTCCCGTGCCCGGCGGTGTTGGCCCTATGACCATCACCATGCTCCTGCGTAACGCCCTCCGCGCCGCAGAGATGGCTGTTCTTCGCAAGAAAGCTTGATCTGCAAGAAAACACAAATTTCCCTGCGTTTTTGAAAAACACATAAAAAACCATATAAAAAATATGAAAAAACTATTGACAATTCTCAATGCTTGTGTTAGAATAATGTGACGCTTATTAGGGGCTTTTAAGGCATATGCCGCCTCGTGATAGCGATTATAAAAAAGAAAGTGAGGTGCTTTTCGTGTTCGCAGTTATCGAAACAGGTGGAAAGCAGTACAAAGTCAGCGAGGGTGATGAAATCTACATCGAGAAGCTTGATGTAGAGGATGGCGCTACGGTAACCTTTGATAAGGTTCTCGCCGTATCCGGCGAATCCCTTTCTGTCGGCGCACCTTATGTTGCCGGTGCAACGGTTGAGGCTACTGTTATCAAGTCCGGTAAGGGCAAGAAGATCTATGTCTTCAAGTACAAAGCAAAGAAGAACGAGAAGAAGAAAATGGGCCACAGACAGGCATACACCAAGATCCGCATTACCAAGATCGCAGGGTAAGCCATGACAAAGGTCACCTTTTATAAGTCAAACGGTGCTTTTTACGCCTTTGAGGAAACGGGGCATACAGGTTACGGGGAAGTGGGTGATGACGTTTTGTGCGCAGCCCTCTCCGCTATGACGATGCTGATCATCAATGCCATTGAGGTTTCTTACGCCTCGGATATTGAGTACATCATTGATGAAAAGACCACCGACATCAAGGTGATCGCGCGTGGGGCTCTTCCGGCTTATGAAGCGGACGATGCCAAGCGCTACGCTGTTTCCGGACTTATTCAAGCCTATTTCTTCCAGCTTATCGACATGATCGAGGATTATGGAGATTTCTTGAGCGTAGAAGAAGTAGAGGCTCTTATCGTTTAATTCCCGACTTCGGTCACAAAAAAATGGAGGTATCGAAAATGCTGAAGCTCAGCTTGCAATTTTTCGCTCATAAAAAGGGCGTTGGTTCCACCAAGAATGGCCGCGATAGCGAATCTAAGCGTCTTGGTGTGAAGTGTGCAGACGGCCAGTCCGTTCTTGCCGGCAATATCATTGTCAGACAGCGCGGTACCAAGATCCATCCCGGCAACGGTGTTGGAATTGGCACGGATGATACGCTGTATGCTCTCGTCAACGGCAAGGTAAAATTCGAGCACATGACAAAGGATAAGAAAAAAGTCAGCGTTTACGCAGACTAATGTCACAAAGAGAGCAAGGGTTTACTTTGCTCTCTTTGCTTTTACCATCTACTTGCAAAGGAGAAGCGTATGACACTATTGGTTTTGGCGGCCGGTATGGGCTCGCGCTATGGCGGTCTTAAGCAGCTCGATCCTATGACAGAGCATGGCGAATTTATCATTGACTTTTCTGTGTACGATGCTATTCGCGCAGGCTATACAAAGGTTGTATTTATCATCAAAGAAGAAAACTACGGCATTTTTCGCACCACGATCGGTAAGCGCATTGAAAAGGTGATCGATGTGGAATATGTTTTTCAGGATATGAAGGTTCCGGCCAATACAGTCACGATCCCTGCTGAACGTGTAAAGCCTCTTGGGACAGCGCACGCGCTCCTTTGTGCACGCAAGGCTGTAACCGAGAAGTTTTCTGTCATCAACGCCGATGACTATTATGGAACGCATGCGTATCAGCTTGCTAAGGATTATATGACCGCGGTGGATGACAGTCACTTCTGTATGGTTGGCTATGAGCTGAAAAATACGCTGACGGAGCACGGCACCGTTTCCCGCGGTATTTGCTTGGCGGATGAAAACAATCTCCTTACCAGCATTACCGAGCGCACAAAAATTCGACACAGCGTTGGCAACGGCTGCGCAGAATATGCGGACGGTGATATATGGGTTAAGCTCCCCTATGAGAGCGTTGTATCGATGAACTTCTTTGGTTTTGACCCCACCATCTTTGATTTTGCCGAGGAAGGATTTGCCCGTTTTCTGAAGGATCCGAGCACTGATCTTCTTAAGGGCGAATATTTCCTGCCTACGGTTGTATCGGATGTGCGCGCCGCAGGAAAATGTGATGTGAAGGTGCTTCGCACAGACGATAAGTGGCAGGGTGTTACATATCCAGAGGATAAGGAAAAGGTCGTTTCCTACATGAAGCAGTTGGTCCGCGATGGGGTATATCCCGACGGACTTTGGAAAAATTAAAGGAGGGAAGAACAGATGGCTATTTTGGTAACAGGCGGTACAGGATACATTGGATCGCACACTGTTGTTGAGCTTTTGAATATCGGAAAAGAGGTTATCATCGTTGATAATCTTTCCAACAGTAAGCCTTGCGTGCTCGACCGTATTGAATCAATTACAGGTAAACGCCCCACCTTTTATCAGGTAGATCTCTTGGATGAGGAGGCGCTGGAGGGGGTTTTTGCCAAGCATTCGGAAATTGATTCGGTCATTCATTTTGCAGGCTTCAAGGCCGTAGGAGAGTCCTGCCAGCTTCCGCTGAAGTATTATCACAACAATCTGACGGGTACGTTCAACCTTCTTGAAAAAATGTTGGCGCACGGTGTATATCGTATTGTATTCAGCTCCTCGGCTACCGTATACGGCATGCCCAAGAGTGTGCCGATCAACGAGGATTTCCCGCTGTCTACGACCAATCCGTACGGAGAAACCAAGCTGATGATCGAGCGCATCATGAAGGATACCTGTGCTGCAAACGAGAAATTAAGCGTTGCAATTTTGCGTTACTTCAACCCGATCGGTGCGCACGAAAGCGGAACGATCGGAGAGGATCCGCGTGGTATTCCCAACAATTTGCTCCCCTATGTAGCCAAGGTTGCGGCAGGTAAGCTTCCTTGCTTGAATGTGTTTGGCGATGATTATCCGACACGTGACGGAACCGGTGTGCGTGACTATATCCACGTTGTAGACCTTGCACTCGCGCATCTGAAGGCACTTGATTATACTGAAAAAACAACAGGCATCGATTACTTTAATATTGGTACGGGGAACGGGTATTCCGTTCTTGAGATTGTTTCAGCCTTTGAAAAGGCATACGGCTCCAAGGTCAATTATAAAATCGCACCGCGCCGTCCCGGTGATATAGCGGAATGCTACGCTAACCCGGATAAGGCGCTTCGCCTCCTTGGATGGCATGCGGAGCGTGATCTTGCCAAAATGTGCGAGGATTCTGCAAGATGGCAAAAAATGAATCCTGACGGATATCCCGATTAAATCAAAAGAACCCGCAAAGCGGGTTCTTTTTTGTACCTATTAAAATCCATCTGAGGATGAGGTGTTTTGGGATGAATCGGAAGCGGTGGTCGTGTAGGTGGTGGCAAAGGTGTGATCTTCCGCGGGCGGGAGTGATTTTAGGCGATGTCCCGCATGCACGCCTCTGGCCAATCCCACAATGGCAACAGCATGAAGGATAAGGTCTATCAAGATAGAAGCATCAAAGGCAGAGAGAAGATACAGCGTATCCAGACTGAAAAATACCAGAGCGGCGATTAGCCACCCGTATCTGTTTTTTGAAGAAAATACAAGGCAGATAACATATAGAAGAATGCAGATTGCCGCGACCGCCAAGGAAATGTAAAAGAGCGACACATCCAGAAATTCAAATTCTGCAGGAACATTCACATACCAATCAGAAGGGAGCTTGCCACAAACAAACATGGTGGTAAGAACCAGATCAAAGGGGATATATGCCGAAAAAAGAAAATAGGTATCGGCTCCCGAGATGGTTAAGAGGATGTTGATGAGCGTAAAAGCAACGATAAGCAACACATCAAGCCGCGCACTACGGTAAGAGGATAAAAGCTTTGCTTGTTCGTTGGTTGGATAAACGGTGTTGTTGTTCATAAAGGCCTCCTTTCAAGATTGTACGATGAGTATAGCATATCATGGTCAAAAAGTCAAGACAATTCATTTTGCCTTGCAATTTCGTATGCCATGATGGTGGCAGCGGATGCAGCTGAAAGCGAGGCGTTGAAAGCGCGCCCGTAAGGGATTTTTACAAGGATATCTGCGCGGTCAAGAATCGCGCGTGATATTCCACGGCGTTCACCCCCTACGATTAAAAGCAAAGGCTTTTTTAGGGGGGTTCTATGTAAAAGCTTGTCTGTCCGCTCGTCGGCACATACAACCGTATGTTTCAAAGCGTGAAAGATATCGACAGCCTCGGATGGATCCGAGATGTAGATAGGGAAGCGTTCGGAGGCTCCTGCAGATGCACGTGCAACCACACCGGCGGCACTCATCCAGTTGCGTTCTGCCAGGATGATCCCATCACCTCCGCAGGCATACAGAGAGCGGAGCGCATATCCGAAATTATAAGGATCTTCAATGCCCTGGATCATAACATAAAAGCCCGGCCGAATTGATGAAATTGAGGATTTTAATAAGGGCAGATCCCGCTTTCCGCATTCTGCAATAATGCCACCGTGTGAATTGCCCAGCGTTTTTTTCTCAAGTGCTTCGGGTGATATCGGAATAATAGGGAAGTCCCCCATGCGCGCGCTGACATTCTTAAGATAGGCGAGCTCTTTTTTGATTTTATCCGTTCTTGAAGCATCATAATACAGAGCATTGATGGAACGTGTATTTATACCTTGCTCGGATGCAGCGATCAGCGAACGCAGGGAAGTCATCCCCTCTAAAATGCAGGATGATTCAAATTTCAGAGCTTCTTTTTGCATGAGATCAAAAAACCTTTCATATATTTTACCATCAAGATAGTGGAGGGGCTTATGCATTACGAAACACAAAGAGAGCGGTGCGAGGTTCTGGGGACCTATTTTATTGAGCATGTTACAACCGTGCGACATGCGGCACAAATATTTGGCGTCAGCAAAAGCACAGTTCACAAGGATATTACGGTACGCTTAAAGCAGATCAACCCCGCGCTTTATTCAGCTGTCAAGTCAGTTCTTGATCAGAACAAATCAGAAAGACATTTGCGTGGAGGGGAAGCTACTCGAAAAAAATATCTAAACCGTCACAGTCAATAATGTTAGGAAAAAGCAGGATCAAAAACAGCGTTTGTCCGAAGAGCGAGCGAATGATAGAGGCGTTCACCGTGATGAAGTGCGATGGCGCGAATCAGATCTTCGGTTTCCGGCGGTCTTGTGGAAGAGTCGTGGGCATTAGAGCCTACGATCACCTCACACCCGCGGACATGCAGGCGCAGTACTTCTTGAAAAAGAGCACTGTCTGCCATCGCTGGTGCGCTGAAGAGAAATGTTGTGTAGGGAAGCGTGGTCAAACGTTCATAGTCCTCTTTTGTATAAAAAAGAAAATGACGTTCTGTTTCACAAATGATAGGTCTGATGTTCCTTTTGTGCAGCATATGTGCTAATTCGCGAATGACATAGGTGTCAAGCCTGCCAACCGGTAATGATACGGGAAGAAATCGTGTATGTGGAATCAAGAGCTTTTCAAGTTTTTGAGCGTGAGAAATTCCCGGTGTAATGGCAACCTCTGCAGATAATACATAGTGGAAACGCGACAGGGAAGCAGCCTGCAAGAATTGCCGTTCTGCGATTTTTCGTCTTGCTAAAAAGGCGGCAATCGATTCTTGATCGGGATCATAATGTGGTGTCAAGATCGCACGGTGTGTCTTGTGCTCTTTGAGGATTGACAGCATGCGGAGGGATTCTTCAACGGTTTGCGGTCCGTTGTCAAGATTTGGGAGCAAATGAATATGCGGATCGCAATACATGTAAAAACGCCTCCTTTCGTCATATATACAATAATACCAGATTTTATCAGAAAATACAAGGGGCAAGTTTTAATATTGAGCGGCCATGTTAATTTGTCTTCTTGTGATTGAATATAGATCGAAGATATGCGAAGGGGACTGAAGAAGAGGGGTGCTGATATCGGCGCAGAAAGTCAAGGGGGCCACCTTGACTTTGATGCCTGTAATTATACAAAATGACGGCCGTTTTGTGTAAAGAAGAACAGCGGAAAAGGCGAAAGGCTTTTCACCCTATCAGGGTTTGCTTCTTTGCACAAAATAAGCATTTTGTACCCACGGCGAGGACACGACGGCACAAGCCCCGCAAGGCGTGGGCTTGTAATTAGGCAGGCATTGTACTGCGCCGAGGGGAAAAGTAAAACCTTTTCACCCCTCCCACCGCAAAATACCGCCGTCGAGCCATGCCAAGCCCTGTTGGCAGGGCAAGAGGGCA
>JAZOOW010000013.1:0-6795 GCA_045655145.1 Eubacteriales bacterium
CGCGGCTTTCCTTATTTCAAAAGTCGATTACACTGCGGATAACGGTTTCCCGTTCACAAAGGGAGTTCTTTTCCTCTACCAGTGCACGCGGTCGGCGGATTGGTGGCTTTTGGCGACATTTTACCTCCGGCTGTATGTCTGCAATATGTAACACACCGCCATCCCCCTCCCAAAGCGGTGCGCGCAGAAGAATACCGGTGTGGGGTGCAAGCGGACATTCGTTTTTTAAGCCCCGTCCGCCAAGGAGCACGGAAAATCCGTCTGCCGACGAAACGCGCATTGCCATTGGCGAACGGTTGATAAGCGTTACCAAGGCCTCACCCTTGCGTACACGGGAAAAGGCAAGCAGCCTCTCGTCCAGAAAAAGCAAGGCGAGTCGCCCGTTTACAAAGGTGCTTTCCTTTCCTCTCGTTTCCATCACGTGCCGCCAATAGGTTCTCCCCTGCGGTGTGCTTGCTTCCCTGCATACAGGATCTCCCGCGATGGTAGCGGCCACCAGCATGGCAAGCCTTTCATAGGCCTCGTCCAAGGCTGACGGTGCCCCCGGCGCATGCAACTGCTCCCTGAAGGAGGATGCCCCTTCCCCGACAAGGAAAACGGGCAGGGCGGCCGCTTCCTCCGCTCCAAACGCAGGCAGCACCTCGGTGATATACCACAGAAGCCTCCCGCACCTACCTGTTACAAGATAATCAAGAAGAACATCAGACAAGGGAATGTTTACCCGTTCTCCTTGATTAGCACCCGTGGCAAGCTTCAAGGGAGGAAAGCCCCCCTGTCTTACAAGGTCGTGTGTAAAGGCAAGCGTCCCCCCCTCCTCTCTGTAGGCGGCCAGCATGCCGAAGGCAGATGACACCGTAAGGGACATATCATATTCCCCCTCGGCCAACAGCATTGAGCGCGTGAGCATGACGCCATAGATCTCCTGTGCCCCTCCGGAGGCAATCAAGCGGAGTGGAAAAAAGATACGCTCTCCGTTCCCACCGTGCAGGACGAGCATCACGGAGGTTGCCCCCAGCATGCGCGGCAAAAAAAGCTTGAGACCGATTAGCGATTTCTCCGAAAAGGCGGCATGCATGCCGACGGTGTAGCCGTTTTCTTCAAAGCAGTAACGACCGCGCAGGGTGGGTAAAAGATACATGTTGGGATGCAAGGAAAAGCCCGCCATCACACGCGCCCCCCTTCCGCTCCCTCATGCAGAAGGAGATCTATCCCCTCTTTTCGCCGCTTAAGGAGAATGCCCGTGCGCGCAGGCACACGCATCATCAGGTGTGCGCCGTTTTCGTCCCGTACGGCCTCAAAGTATTTTTCATAATACATACCGTAGTTTCCCGAATAGAAGATCACGTCATACACGCCGACATCCCCCGTATTCAGGCGGAAATCATAAAGATCGGCACCACAAAAGCTGATCACCGCCAAAATCTCCTCCCCGTTTTTGGCACGGCGGCGGTACGCAACGGTATTTTGATCGGCAAGGTCGGCCTCTATCCAAGAAAAGCCTGCGGGTGAAAAATCCTGCTCCCACAGGGCGGGCGTTTCGAGATAGAGCCGGCCCAGTGCCGCCACATAATGCGAAAGTGACCGATGGTCCTCCTCCTCAAGCAAATGCCAATCAAGCGAACGGTCATAGCACCACTCCCCATGCTGGCCGAACTCACTCCCCATAAACAGCATCTTCTTGCCGGGAAAGGTCATCAGAAACAGGTAAAAAGCGCGCAGTGTTTCCATTTTTTCCTGCCCGTTCCCGCTGATCTTCTCAAGGAGTGAGCGTTTTCCGTGCACCACCTCATCATGCGATACGGGCAGGATATATTTCTCGCTGTACGCATACAGCATGGGAAAGGTCAGTGCCGCATGGTGATACCGACGGTAGATGCCCTCCTTCCCAAGATAGTGAAACATATCGTTGGCAAAGCCCATATTCCACTTGAGCGAGAAGCCAAGCCCTCCCTCCTCCACCGGCGCGGTCACGCCGGGAAAGGCGGTGGATTCCTCTGCGATCATCAAGGCATCGGGGAATTCTGCGTGCACGGCCGCATTGAGCTTGCGAAAGAAGGCGATGGATTCTAAATTTTCCTTTCCGCCGTAGGAGTTGGGTGTCCACTCGCCCTCGTGCCGATCATAATCGCGGTAAAGCATTGCGGCCACGGCATCTACTCGCAGGCCGTCCATGTGAAAGACACGGAGCCAGTAGAGGGCATTCGACACAAGGAAGGACTGCACCTCCTCGCGCCCTACATCAAAATAGCGTGTCCCCCAGCCGCGGGACTCCATGCGATCTGCCCCCTGATATTCGTAAAGGGGTTGTCCGTCAAATTCGTAAAGCCCCCATGCATCCTTTGGAAAATGGGCAGGCACCCAATCCATCAGAACGCCGATGCCTGCGGCGTGCAGGCGATCCACGAAATAGGCAAGATCGGCAGGCCCCCCAAAGCGCGCGCTGGGAGCGTAATACGCCCCTACCTGATAGCCCCAGGAGCCGTCATAGGGATACTCGGAGAGCGGCAAAAGCTCGACGTGCGTAAAGCCCATCATGCGTACATAAGGAACCAGCATCTCCGCCATTTCCCGATAAGTGGGGTATCCGCCGTCCGCATGCCTGAAAAGTGATCCGGCGTGTATCTCATAGATACTGATGGGCGTCTCGAGATACTTGTCCGCCGTTTGCTGCATGCTGCGGCGGCGGTGCTCCATCCATTCTCCGTCGTGAAAGGGAAATCTTTGCGTGTCGCAGATGATAGAAGCACCGCCGCTTCCCCCCTCCGAGAAAAAGGCGTACGGATCTCCTTTTGCGCGCGCAATGCCGTCAGCCCCCGTGATCATAAGCTTGTACTTTTTTCCGTCAAGCGAATGTGCGCTCTCCAAGAAAAGCTCCCACACGCCCTTTTCGCTGATGCGCCTGAAGGGGATCTCCCACGCCCAATCGGTCATATCTCCCATAAGTGCCACCGCGCGGGCATTTGGAGCCCACGTGCGGAACATATATCCCCCCAAAACGGGATGCGCACCCAGATATGCATATGCGTGATCGTTTGTCCCTTGATGAAACAAATACTCCGCCAACCTGTTTTCCTGCTTCTCCATATCCTCTCCTGCCTTCTCTTTTTTTCTATTTTAGCAGAAGGCATATGTAGAATTTTCTCGTATTCGGGCGGGTGGGACAAGTTTTTTTAGTTCTACGCTCCCAATGAAAAATCCCCGTTTGCCCACACACGTGTGCCGTCAAACGGGGGGCAAAAATCGAATCAAGAAATAAATCCGCCGAAGGCCACACAATCCTCACGGTAAAAGACAGCAGACTGCCCGGGCGTTACCGCGCGCACAGGTGCTTCTAAGGTGACCTCTGCCCGTGCATCCTCCAAGAAGCGCACGCGGCAGGCCACAAGGGGCGCAAGATACCGAAGCTTAACGAGAAAATGCTCCTCACCGGCAGAGCGCGGAGAAATTCCGGAGAAGACTATCCCTTCTGCAAGGAAGGAGGACACCGCGCGCTCCTCATCCCGCGCCAGCGTGATATTCCCACTCACGGGATCGATATGTGTGATAAACATGCGCGCGCCAAGTGCAACACCCAGCCCCTTGCGCTGCCCGACGGTATAATGCAAAATGCCACGGTGGGGTGCCAGTACTCTGCCCTCTGTATCCACAAAGCTCCCTTGTGCGGCCGCACCGAAGCGCTCTGTGATATAGGCGGCATGATCCCCGTTTGGCAAAAAGCAGATCTCCATGCTCTCGGGGCGATCGGCGGCGGGAAGCCCCTCTCTCGCGGCCGCTGTGCGCACACCGTCCTTTTTGGCATCGGCAAGCGGAAAGATCAACCGTGCAAGCATCTCCTGCGGCAGGCGGTAGAGGACGTAGCTCTGATCCTTTTTCCCATCCTCGGCACGGCGGATACAAAGCCGACCGTCACGCGTTACAATGCGGGCGTAGTGGCCTGTTGCCATATGGTCAAAGCCAAGCTCCTCCATTTTTTCATAAAGGGCGGCAAATTTGACACGCTCATTACAAAGAATACACGGATTTGGCGTCTTGGCGGCGCGATAATCCATAGAAAAGGGCACCACGACCTCGCGGTCAAAGCGTGCACGGCAATCGATCTCATGGAGTGGAATTCCAAGTGCCGCGGCACTTTCCCGCGCCGCGTCCAGCTCTGTATAGTCGTGCATGATCAGGACGGCACCCTCTACGATGTGCCCCTCCCGCAGAAGCAGATGCGCAGCATACGTGCTATCAAGCCCACCGCTCATACCAAGCAGGATTCTCACAGTATTCCCCCCTTTTTCTTTTTCCCCTATTTTAACATAAACCTTCTAAAAAAACAAGAGCCCACTTTTTCATTTTCTTGTTATTTTTAATTGACAATGAGCAAAATAGAGGATATAATAAAATTCGATAATATGCAAAGGGGATTGTTGCATGTACAGAATCGGCGTGGATCTTGGCGGTACAAACATTGCTGTTGGGATCATGGATCACAATTTCAAGCTCATTAAAAAAGGCAGTACACCTACACCGGCCAAGGACGTTGAGGCCATTGTAGATACCATAGCCTCCTTTTCTCTTGCACTTGCAGAGGAAGCGGGCATTCCCCTCTCCGAGATCGATGCGCTCGGCGTTGCGACCCCGGGCAGTGTCAACCGTACCACGGGCGAGATCGTATACACCAACAACATTGATTTCCGTCATTTCACTATGGCGGACAAATTGAAGAAAAAGCTCCCGTTTTCCGAGATCTATCTTGAAAACGATGCCAACGCCGCCGCCCTTGGCGAGGCAAAGGCAGGTGCGGCACGGGGGGCCGCAAACTCCATTATGGTCACGCTGGGCACCGGTGTTGGCGGCGGCATCATCATTGGCGGTAACGTATATATGGGCTCCAACTGCACGGCAGGCGAGCTTGGCCATATGGTCATTGAGAAGGACGGTTATCCCTGCTCCTGCGGCCGACGCGGTTGCTGGGAGTCCTATAGCTCGGCCACCGCGCTGATCCGTATGACACGGGAGAAGATGGAGCTTTGCCCCGACAGCCTCATGCATGAGGCGGCAAGAAAAGAAGGAAAGGTCAGCGGCCGCACGGCCTTTGATGCCGCTCGCAAGGGAGATGCCGCCGCCCGCGAGGTGGTGGACACCTATATTTCCTACCTCGCCTGCGGCATTACCAGCGTGATCAACATTTTCCAACCCGAGGTCGTCGTTATAGGCGGCGGCGTGAGCAACGAGCGTGAGAACCTCTTGCGTCCGTTGATCCCGAAGGTGCTTTCCGAGGTGTATGGAGGCAGTTACCTCAAAACTGCCGACATCCGCATTGCCGAGCTTGGCAATGATGCCGGCATCATCGGTGCGGCCTGCCTTGGCTTATAATTTGATTTTATACGCAGAAAGGGCGGAAGGCTATCAAGCCTTCCGCCCTTTCTCATACAAGCGGCGGCGCAAAAGCCCCTGCCGCCGCAAACTCCTCCGCCTCACGGCGCAAAATTTCCTTTTCCGAAAAATACACCTTCTCTCCGCGGATAAGCTGATAATCCTCATGCCCCTTGCCCGCCAGCAAAATAAAATCTCCCGTGCGTGCATGGCGAACGGCGTAGCGGATGGCCTCCTCCCTGTCGGCAATGGCAACATATTCTCTTCCTGCCTCATCCAGCACGCGACAAAGCTCGCGCATGCTGTCATAGGGATCCTCACCGTCGGGATTGTCGGTGGTGACGATGCAAAAATCTGCAGCAGAGGCGGCTTCAGCCAGTTGGGTGCGTCGGGAATAGGTACGCGAGCCGACAGAGCCAAAGAGCAGGACCAGCCGCAGAGGCGCATATTCGCGAAGCACCGAAAGTGCCGCTGAGAGGCTGTATCCGTTGTGGGCATAATCAATGAAAAAGGTGACATCGGACAGTGCCGTAGGCACCTCCTCAAAGCGCCCGGGCACATACAGATCGGCAAGTGAGAGGGAGAGCGTGCGATAATCGGCATTCCCGTTATCCTTCTCGTATGCCGTCAGATATTCACGGACAGCGGCCATCGCCATCAGGGCGTTCTCCACGTTACAGGCCCCCGGCACCGAGAGTGTCACGGGAACGGTTTTCCCCTCTGCGTGCAAAAAGAAGCTGCTCCCATAACCGATATCGGTACGGCAGGCGCGTAATCGGTCGGCATAGCAATCGGCGTCCTGCCGCACAAGTGAAATGCCCGTGACATGCGTGGCAGTAGAGCCTGCCATCATATACGGTGTGCTTTCATCGTCAAGATTGACGATCATCCTGCGGCATCCGTGGTCGGAAAAGAGGCGTGCCTTGGCATCACGGTAGTGTGCAAAATCGGGATGCTCCCCTACACCGATATGGTCTTGTGCAAGATTGGTAAAAAGAGCAATGGGAAAGGAGAGCCCCTTGATCCGCCCCGTCGAGATCGCTTGTGAGGAAACCTCCATGACAACAGCACGGATCCCCACCTTCCGCATATCTGAAAAAAGGCGGTGGAGCGTCAGGGCATCCGGTGTGGTGTTTTCCGTTTTCTCTCTGCGGTTTGCGTAATACGCACCGCCCGAGCCGAGATAGGCGGCAGGCACGCCTGCGTCAAGAAGCATTTTTGTCATCATGGCGGCAACGGTGCTTTTCCCCTTGGTACCCGTGATCCCGATCAAGGTGAGCTGATGGGCGGGATACCCGTAAAAGGCGGCGGCAAGCACCGCAATGGCGGCACGGGTATCTGCCACGTAAGCAACTGCGGCATCCGACGGAAGGGTAACGGCATGCTCACAAAGAAAGGCGGGACAGCCTCGTGCATAGGCATACTCTGGATAAG
>JAZOOW010000014.1:0-11602 GCA_045655145.1 Eubacteriales bacterium
GGTCCCGTTCCGACAACGATCGGCCGCTCGATCAGGGACTCGTTGCCCGTGACGATGTCAGGCTCCTCATGCGGAAGCGGCCGCCCTCCTATGCGTTGCATGCGCGACGCATCCTGAACAGAAAAATCGCCGCATACAGCAACGGAATACACAAAGCGGATGGCCTCACGCTTGCGTGCATCCACCGAACGGCGATAAATACGGTAGGTATAGGACGTGGGCGGCAGACCCGCCTTGCGCATCTGCCGCCGCGCCACAGTGATTGCCTCCTCGCAGGGAGCCGTAAACGGCAATGAAACGGAGGAAAGCAAAAAAGTCATCTTACTCATGACGCCTTTGCCCGAAGCGTTACCTCGACCTCATACTCACCGTCAACCGTGATGTCCCCGGGACACCGAAAACGGACAACAAGCTTGACAGTCTTACCGTCATACAGGATCTCCTCGGTTGCTTCAAGATCGGTCAGATTCACCCACGCCGTAACATCGTCACGCGTGTATTTAGCCAGATTCTCCTTGGTAGCCTGGATGCGCAGCACTGGCAGACTACTTGCCGTGCCGGTATAAGCAAAGGTTTCCGCTCCGACAACAGACACAGGAACATCTGTATAGGTATCATCGTAAAGCGGAGCGACCACGCGCATAACATACAGCCAGAAAATAACTGCCACCAACAGGCAAACGATCTTGGCGATCCAGTGATGCGAGCGTCTTCCGACCCATTCTTTATTCTTCATAAGCCCCTCCTCACTTGCGCACGCACAGATCCGTCAGCGTTTGCTTCAAGGTCTGATAATTCTGATTGCGCTTGAGCTCACCGTTAAAGGCAATCGAGATCGTTCCGGTTTCCTCGGACACAACGATCACCAGTGCATCGCTGACCTCACTCATGCCAAGTGCCGCACGGTGACGGGTGCCGAGATCCTGATTCACCGCACGCTCTGTCAGCGGCAAAAAGCAGCTGGCGGCGCAAATACGGCCGTTACGTACGATCATAGCACCGTCATGAAGCGGTGCCTTATTGTAGAAAACATTGCGGATAAGATAGGGCGTGACCTTGGCATCCAGCTCAACGCCCGAGCGAATAATGTCACCAAGCTTCGTAGAACGCTCCATCACGATGAGCGCGCCCGTTTTGGTGCGCGACATGTCTGCCACGGCCTCACAAAGTGCCTCGATCATCTCCGTACGCGCGGCAAGCGAGCCGGACTCTCCGATCCCCTTTAATCCGCGCAACGGCTCCTCACCCATTTTTTCCAGCGCACCGCGTAGCTCCGGCTGGAAGAGGATGATGATCGCGATCACACCAACCTGGAAGATATTGCTGAGAAGGAAGCGGATGGCGTAAAAGTCGATCATCTCGCTCACCACCATGATCAGCGCAATGATCAAAATACCGAGAGAAAGCTTGCCGGCACGCCGTTCACTGATAAAGCGATAGCCGCAGTAAATGAGGACACTGAGAAGCAGAATATCCAAAATGTCCGTCCAACGGATCATAGTAAACTGTATCCGCAGGAAGGAGAAGAACTCTTCAAAATTCGCAAAAATGCTCATATAAAGCCCCCTCTATCATGAAAACGCAACCGACGCGCACGCGCGCGACAATCGGTGATAAGCAAATAAGATAATACTATACACTTAAGTATAACATACTTTTTCTATACTTGCAAGGCCTTTCGGAGAAAAATACGATTTTTTCCGTCGAGAGCTTCCCACGACCGTTTTCTCTTTCCCGGAGCACCAGTCGGGTACTCTCTCACCCTTTCTCCGTTTCCCGACGGGAAGGCTCTGCACCAAAATCGCTGCCAAGCACCGCCCCCGTTGCAATAGCGGCATTTCCGTAGCGACCGCGAATACGGTCCAGCGTGAGCTCAATGCGCTCATTCCTTTCGTGACGGCGATCCCGATCCTCTGAGAAGAGCGAAAGCTGCTCGCCTCCATCCCCTTCTTCGATCAGTTGTATGGCCGTTACCGTAATTGCACGGATCGGCCTGCCCACATTCCATGTGTGAAGCAAAAGGCGGTATGCGGCCTCGCCAAGCTCACGTGAGAGATTGGTTGGCTGATCGAGCTGTACCTGCCGCGAGGTCGTTTGCAAAAGCGTATCCTTGACGGAAACAGAAACCCCCGTTGCACGCATCCCTGCCGTACGCAGACGGGCGGCAACCTCCTCCGAGAGTGCCTCCACCCCCACACGGATCTCCTCGGGGGACACGAGATCGCGGCGAAAGGTCATTCCGTTACCGACGCTTTTCGGAGCCGCCTTTTCTCCGCGCGCATGCACAGGCGCATCATCAAGACCAAGCGCATAGCGGTGGATCATTTCTCCGTTTTTACCAATGCGCGCAACAAGGTAAGCCGGGCTGGCCGCCGCAAGATCCCCGATCGTACGGATCCCCAGCGTCCGCAGCTCTGCTGCCGTCCGAGCGCCAACATACATCATGGCACTTACCGGCATAGGATACACAATCTGCTCGAAGTTATCTCTTGAAATTACAGTTATTGCGTCAGGCTTTTTATAGTCGCTTCCGATCTTGGCGAACATTTTGTTAAAGGAAACGCCGATAGAAACGGTCACGCCGATCTCCTCCTTGACGGCGCGGCGGATCGCTTCTGCAATCTCCTCCCCACTACCGAACAAATTGCGCGAGGCCGTCACGTCCAGCCATGATTCATCGATCGAAAACGGCTCTACAAGATCGGTAAAGCGGTCGTAGATCCGATTGATCCTTTGTGAAAATTCCGCATAGGCATCATAATGCGGCGGAACGGTGATGAGATGGGGGCACTTCTTGCGTGCCGACCAAACGGTTTCCGCCGTTTCGATCTTATACGCCTTTGCCTCCTCGTTTTTGGCAAGCACGATGCCGTGGCGATCCTCCTCACTGCCGCAGACCGCCATAGGAACGCCCTTGAGGGCCGGATTCAAAGCAGCCTCAACAGAGGCAAAAAAGCTGTTGCAATCGCAATGCAAAATCACGCGGTCATCACAAAAATCACGATTTGCCGCAGTTTTTTTCCTGTTTTCTGCATTTTTCACCGCTGCCCCACCTCCTGTTCCGACGTTCTCTTTTCTTTAGTATATCACATTTTTCATGCAAATGCAAGAAAAAGAGGCCGATGCAAGCTTGCCTCGGCCTCTTTTATTTTACATTAAATGCTCTTTACGATATAGGGTGCCATCTCTGCATCGATAGCGGCCTGCTCGGCCTCCTCTGCAGCTCTTGCGGCATCCTCCTCTGCCTGCTTCTCAGCAAGCAGAAGTGCCTTCATCGACAGACTGAGCTTACGCTTCTCGTCATCAACCTCGGTAATTTTCACACGCACGGTCTGGCCGAGCGAGAGAACGTCCTCAGGCTTTGCGATCTTCTCAAGCGCGATGTGGGAGATGTGGATCAGTCCGTCCACGCCCGGGAACACCTCAGCAAATGCACCGAAGGGCATCATGCTGACGATCTTGGCATCCAGCTCATCCCCTTCTCCGTGAACCTTACGGAACTGATACCAGGGATCCATCTCCTCGGTCTTGTAGCCGAGTGAAATTCTCTTTGCCTCGCGGTCGAGATCCTTGATGTATACCTCGATCTCCTGACCGACCGAAACAACATCGGAGGGGTGCTTGATACGCTTCCAGGACAACTCGGTGTTGTGCACCATACCGTCAACACCGCCAAGATCAACAAACGCACCGTAGGTGGTCATGTTCTTAACAGTACCGGTAAAGTGCTGGCCAACCTCCAAGGTTTCCCAGAGGGCGGCACTGCGCGCCTTACGCTCTGCGTTGAGGACGACACGGATGGAGCCCTTTGCGCTGTTTCTGCGGCGATCGTCGATCTCAATGATCTTAAAGCGCTGCTCGGTACCGACAAGAACGGACAGATCGCCGTCTCTTGCGATACCGGTGTGCGATGCGGGAACGAAGATCTGGCAACCGTTGTAGGAGATCATCACGCCGCCCTTGATGGCCTTGACGACCTTGCCCTCCAGAATGTCGCCGTTCTCCTTGGCGGCCAAAACAGCCGTCCAGTTCTTGTCGGCATCAATACGCTTCTTGGAAAGCATAGCCATACCGTCCTTGTCGCTGACACGCATAACAAACGCGTCAACCTCATCACCTACACGGAAAAGCTCGGAAAGCTTTACATTCGCGTCATCGGTAATCTGATCGTAAGCGATCACGCCGGTTACCTTGGCACCGAGATCGAGATAGATCTCGCCAGACGTAATGGCGGTCACGATGCCGCGTACGGTTTCTCCTGTATGTAATGTTTTGAGTGATTCTTCCAGCATTTGTTCGAAACTGACTTCTTGATTCATCGTTTCAAAAACCTCCTTTATAATATCGTCGGGTGTGGAAGCGCCCGCCGTAATAAACGTGTGTAAATGGCCGTCCGCGAGAAAGCGCGGTGGCAGATCTTGCTTGGACTCTACCCAAACGGTATCCCGACAAACCGCGGCGCAAAGCTTGTACAGCTTTTCTGTATTAGAGCTGTCACGCCCGCCGATCACGACCGTGCGGTCAGAGCATGCCGCCCGTTCCGCCGCCTCTGTTTGCCTTTTTTGAGTCACATTACATATTGTAGCAAATTTTTTCGGATTTGTACATACCTTTTTGATAATTTTTTGAGTTTTTTCCCATTCCGACAAATTTTGTGTCGTTTGTGCGGCAAAAACAGGCGTTTTGCCCACAAGACTTACGCTTTCAAGCAATGTGTTCAGCTCCTCTGCGCCGGAAAAAAGGTGTTTTTCACCGCGCACATGGCTTAAAATGCCCTGCACCTCTGCATGGTTTTCACTGCCAAGCAGGAAGAACACGCTTCCCTCTCCCGTATTTTCGTCGGCAATGGCATGAATCTTGCGCACAAACGGGCAGGTCATATCCGCAACATGAAAATGCGGATGCGCCTCTGCAAGAGAATGCAGATGCGCCTCCTCCTCCATGGGGACCCCGTGTGTGCGGATCACGACCGTCACCGTTTCACCCCGGTCGCTGTCGGCCGCCAGCCGATCCGCATCCTTGACCGTGATGTGACGTACGCCACGCGCCTCCAGCTTTTCATTGTAAAGGCGATTATGAATCAGATGCCCGAGAATACAAACGCGGCCGCTTTGGGGATCGGCAAGCAAGGCCTCTACCTGATCGGTAGCACGGCGTACACCGAAGCAAAAGCCCGCGTTTTCGGCAAGATGAACGCTCATTGCGGATTCTCCGTTTCCTGTTTATCCTTTTTCTCTGTTGGCGTGTATCCGCCAAGCGCACAAATGCGGTCAAAGATCTTGCGTGAGGCTGCGCGGTAGGCATCCTTGCCCGTGAGGGCAGGATCGATCAGCTCCTCGGGTGGAATGGGCGCACCGTAAATGACATCCACACGGCGAAAGAGGGCATACCGCTGCTTTTTCACCTTGATGCACACGGGAACCACGGGGCACCCCGCACGCACGGCCAGCATACCTGCGCCGTCCTTGATAGGCGTATCCGCCGGATTTTGCCCCTTGAAGCGGTGGCCTTGCGGAAAAACGGCAACAGCCTCTCCCGCCTCCAGCAAGGAGAGCATTTTGCGGATGGCTCCCACATCGGCACTGCCGCGATCAACGCGTACAGCACCAAGTCTGCGCATCAGCCAACCAATGATCGGAATAGCGAAAAGCTCCTTCTTGGCAAGAAAGCATACCCTACGTCGGCAAACGGCGGCCACCGAAATAAAATCAGCAGCCGAAATATGATTGGCACAGATCAGACAGGCTCCCTCGGGCGGAAGATGCTCCTCTACCCCCGTCGGCTTCACGCGAAAAACAAAGCGCAAAAAGCCCGTAACAAGCCTGTGTATGCGGCGATAAAAAACGCGGTCCTTCTCCGCCTGTATTGCCGCACGTTCTGCGGGCGTGAGGTCTTTTTTCCTTTTCTTCATATAGCCTCTTTTTTATTTCTTTTCAGCAATGATCTTGAGCGCGGCCTCCACCGTTTCCTCTGCGGTCATGTCGGAATTATCGAGGAATACGGCATCTGCGGCAGGAACGGCGGGTGCGGTCTTGCGCGTGCTGTCATTTTGGTCGCGCTCCTGCATATCGGCAAGAACCTCCTCGTAGGTGGTGGCGATCCCTTTTGCCTCCAGCTCCAGCGTGCGGCGCTTGGCACGTGCCTCGGGCGAGGCGGTTAAAAAGATCTTGACCTCGGCATCCGGCAGGATCACCGTGCCGATATCGCGGCCGTCCATGATGACATCGGTTTTCTCTGCAATAGAGCGCTGGGCATCAAGCAGAAAGGCGCGCACGGCGGGGATGGCCGAAACCGCGGAGGCATACATGGAGATCTCCGGCGTGCGGATGCGGTCCCCGACATCCTCCCCACACAGATAAATGTGCTGCTCTCCGTTCTCAAATTTCATCTCCAGCGTGATCTCGGGCAAAAGTGCCTCGACCGCCGCCGCATCCTTGGGATCAACGCCGGCGTTGCGTGTAAAGAGACCTATGGAACGGTAGAGTGCGCCGGTGTCTACGTAAACGATATGCATTTTCTTGGCAATAGCGCGGGCAAGACTGCTCTTCCCTGCGCCGCTGGGTCCGTCAAGTGCGATCTTCATATCTCATCCTCCTTATTCCGTGCGGCGTGCTTGCCGGCCGCCGCACCTGTTGCAAATGCGATCTGCAAATTGTAGCCACCCGTATACGCATCAAGATCGAGGATCTCTCCTGCAAAATACAGCCCACAGACACGCTTTGACATCATACTGCGGGGATCCACCTCCCTCACGTCAACACCGCCTCTGGTGATAATCGCCTCCTCGATGGGACGGAAGCCGGACAGCGGAACGGCAAAATGCTTTAAGGTCAGAAGCAGCCTGCGGCGCTCCTCCTTGGTCACGGAATGCACCTTTTTATCCGACGGGATGCCTGTACGCCGTACAAGCGGTGCGATCATCTTGGCAGGCAGAAGATCCCCCAGCGCGTTGCCAAAATCCCGATTGGCATATTTCTCAAAATCCGTGCGCAGACGGCCATCCAGCATCTTCTCGTCAAGCGCGGGCTTTAAGTCTATCTCCGCGACAAGCGTGCGTATATCCGCTTTCTGCAGATGTGCCGAGGCGCTGAGCACCATAGGCCCGCTAAGCCCAAAGTGCGTGAAAAGCATTTCTCCGAAATCCTCATAAAGCGGCTTGCCGCCGTCCCTTTTCAAAATGCGTAGCGCGACATTTTTTAGAGAAAGCCCCATCATCTCCGCACATACGGGATCAGACGAGGTAAGCGGAACCAAGGACGGCGAGAGCGGCGTGACCGTGTGACCGAGTGTGCGTGCAATGGCATGGCCGGAGCCGTCAGAGCCTGTAAGCGGATAAGAAACACCGCCCGTAGCGAGAATGACGGCATCAAACGGGTACGCCCCCTCCTTTGTCGTGACCGAGGCAACACAGCCATCCTCCACGCCGAGGGAGAGCACCTTCTCACGGCGGATCTGTGCCCCCTGTGCATAGCGACAAAAGGCGGCTACCACGTCCTCTGCCCGATCGGATACGGGAAAAACGCGTCTGCCGCGCTCGGTCTTGAGCGGAACGCCCAGCCGCTCTACAAGTGCCATCACCGCAGAGGGCGGACAGGCGGTCATGGCCGCATAAAGGAAGCGGGCGTTACGGGTGACGTTTTCTAAAATTTCGGACGCAGTGCAATCATTGGTGAGATTGCATCTTCCCTTTCCCGTGATGGCGAGCTTGCGCCCAAGACGGCGGTTTTGCTCAAAGACCGTGACCGCGGCACCGTTTTCAAGCGCGGCACCTGCCGCCATCAGACCTGCGGCACCGCCACCGATCACGGCAATGCGACGCACGGGCTTATCGTTTTGCATATACATCATATTCGTCCCAAATGCGTTCCAGCTTATCAAAGCGCGCGGTGATCTCTGCCTCCCGCTTCTTGGCAATGGCCACCAAAATGGCGTTTAGAATGCTGAGCGGTGCCACAAGAGAATCCACATACGATGCCATGTCGCTTTGCGCCGTCAAGACATAATCGGCAGGGGCGGCGATCGGAGACATGGGGCTGTCTGTCAGTGCGACGACCGTTGCCCCCTGTGCATTGGCGTAGCGAACAGCGTTGATCAGCTTTGTGGAATACCGCGGGAAGCTGATTGCAAAGACCACATCGCCTTCTTCGATATCCAGCATTTGCTCAAACACCTCTCCACTGCTTGTAGGCTGAAGAAGCTTGACATTATCAAAAACCAAAGCCAGATTGAAATGTAAAAAGGAAGCGAGCGAGGCAGAGGAGCGCACACCGATCACCGAGATCGTTTTGGCATTCACCATGGCATCAACAGCGGCATGAAAGGATGCACGGTCAATATGCTCCAGCGTAAGCTTGATCTTTTCCGCATCGGCGGTCAGAATGCTCTCCAGCACCTCTGCGTCGCCAAGGCGTTGATTGGAGACAGCTATGCGCTGATTGGAGGTCAGCTTGGTACGCACAAGCTCTCCGATCGCGCGCTGCATAGCGGGATATCCGTCGTAACCGAGCTCGGTTGCAAAGCGTACCACAGTAGACTCGGATACCTCCACCATGACGCCGAGCCTTGCGGCAGTCATATAGGCGACCTGATCGTAATGCTCAAGGATCGCTGCGGCAATCTTTTTCTGTCCCTTGGAAAGATCCGGATAGCATTCCCGAATGCGTGTTTCGATATCCTTTTTCATAAAGAACCATCTCCTTTGCCCATTTGGCAAAATTACGTGTATAGTATAACACAAATCCTTCATTTTTGCAAGAAGAAATTGCAAAAATTGCAGTTTTCCGTTTTCTTCCTGCAAAGAAAAAGATCGGCCGCCTGCGGGCGGCCAATCTTTGCGGAAAAGACTTATTCAGCCTTATCCTTCTTTTTCCCAAGAATGGTGTTGGTAAGGATACCAATGATGAGTGCGCAAGCAATGTTGGTGATGGAAAGCGCACCGAAGTTCAGCGTCAAGCCACCGATACCCGTAACGAGGATGGAGGCGACAACGAACAGGTTTCTCGAATCGTCAAGATCCACGTGCTTGAACATACGCAGACCGGACACGGCGATGAAGCCGTAAAGGGCGATGCAGATACCGCCGACGATGCAGACCGGAACCGTCTCAATAAAGACGATGATCGGATAGAAGAAAGCGGCAATGATGCAGTAGCAGGCAGCCATAAAAATGGTGGAAATCGAAGCATTACCCGTAATGGCAACGCATCCCACAGACTCACCGTATGTGGTGTTGGGACAGCCGCCGAAGAACGCGCCGACGATGGAGCCAACACCGTCACCGAGGAGGGTGCGGTCAAGGCCGGGATCCTCAAGAAGATCCTTCTCGATGATGCTGCTGATGTTCTTGTGGTCGGCAATGTGCTCTGCAAATACTACAAAAGCAACCGGACCGAAGGCCAGCGCAACGTTAGCGAGATTAGCGAAGTCAAAGTCAAAGGCATGTGCAAAGGTGAAGTTGGGGATCCAGTTGGAGAGCTCCGCGATCCTTGCGAAGGCGGTGAAGTCAATGATCTTGCAATACTCAACGCTGAAGGCATGATAGCCGACCAGCGTGATCACCGTAGCAAGCAGGTAGCCTGCCAAAATGCCGATAACAAAAGGGATCATGCGAAGGCCCTTGCTTCCCTTGACCGAAATGATAACGGTCACAAAGAAGGTGAAAAGGCCAACAAGGATGTACAGGAGATTGTAGTTGTCCGGGCTAGCGGCGATATTGCAAAGATTGTTGATAGCAGAGCCGGAAAGGCCAAGACCGATCAGGGCCACAACAGGGCCGATGATGATGGGCGGCATCAGCTTATCGATCCATTTTGTTCCGACAAAGTGGACGACCAGCGCGATCACGACATAAACAAGGCCCGCGATCAGCGCACCCGTGATAATGCCCCAATAGCCGAAGGCGGCAGCACCGATCAGCGGATTGATAAAGGCAAAGGATGAGCCGAGGAACACGGGACTTTTGAATTTGGTGAACAAGAGATAGACAATGGTACCGACACCGGCACCGAGGAGTGCCGCACCGGCATTGAGGAGGGTTTTTCCACTTCCGGCATTGACCAGTGTAGGGACGAGAACAGTTGCCGCAATGATGGCGAGGAACTGCTGCAGAGCATACACGAGGTTTTTGCTGAAGGGCGGTCTTTCATGGACATCGTAGACAAGCTTCATGTTCTTTCTCCTTTTCTTTTTGGGTATTTTGCATACCGTTTTTTATTGTACCACCTTCCCGCACGTATGTCAAGGCAGGGCAAAAATAAAATTTTACAATTTTCCTTTCTTTTTTACTGCTTCCCCTCTTGCATTTTTGTGAAAAATGCGATATAATGAAAAAAATAAAATTTCTATCGGAGGTTCCCTTATGTTTTCATTTTTGCTTGAAGAAGCACCGGATGCGCAGGGCGGCAGCTGGATGACCTTTGGCATCCTGATTCTTTTTGTACTGTTCTTCTACTTTTTCATGATCCGTCCTCAGCGCAAGCAGGAGAAGGAAGCTGCGGCCATGCGTAATGCTCTGGAGGTAGGCGACGAGATCACGACTATCGGCGGTGTCATCGGTGAGATCGTAAGCATCAAGGAGGACACCATCACCATTGAAACCAGCAAATTCGGCACCAAGATCCGTTTTCTGAAGTCTGCGGTTCGCTCGGTTGACGTGCACGCAGCCGACAAAAACGCCCCCCAGGCCGAAAATTAACCCTTCGCCCTTCATATTCAAGCAGCCCCCGTCATATATTCTTAGCGTAAGAATATAAAAACGGAGGCTGTTTTTTATGGATCACCCCATCACACTTGCCAAAAATCGGGCACCGCACTCCCTTGGTGCCTCGCTTATCCGTGCCCTTCTTCTCTCGCTTCTTCTCTTCCTGCTCGGTGTGGGAGGGGGAGGCTATATCGCCTATCAGAATGAAGATCCTACCGCCCTCATTCGTCCGATGGCATACGGCATCATTCTCGTCGTGTCCTTTGCTTTCGGGTTTCTTACCGCACGCATCCGCGGGCGGCAGGGGCTTCTTTGCGGCATCCTTGCGGGTGCTGTTATGCTCCTTGCACTCACCGTAGGGCTTCTTGCCTCTGTAGGCGAGGAGGGCTTCTCGGCAGAGCGTTTCCTTTTAACAGATCTGCTTGCCTGCGCGCTCGCCGTGCTTGGCGGTATTCTCGGCTGTGTTCGCCGTGAAAAAAGACGCCGCCCGCGGCGCATCTAATCGATCACGCCAACATCCGCGCCGAGTGCGCCAAGCTTTTCCACAAGATCCTCATAGCCGCGTGCGATCAGCTCCGCCCCTGTAATGCGGCTCTCTCCCTCGGCTGAAGCGGCCGCGATCAAAAGAGCTGCCCCTGCGCGAAGATCGGTTGCGTTTACCGATGAGCCATGCAATCTGCCGCCCGTTATCTCAGCAATATTATCATATACGTGGATGTCAGCACCCATTTTTTGAAGCTCCTCCGTATAACGGAAGCGCCCATGCCAGACGGTTTCCGTAATCCGACTTTTCCCCTGCACGGTTGAAAAAAGTGCCCCCATTTGCGGTTGCAGATCGGTTGGAAAGGCGGGATATGGCGCGGTTTTCACAAAAATCGGCGCGGAAAAAGTCGGAGGCCAAGC
>JAZOOW010000015.1:0-5883 GCA_045655145.1 Eubacteriales bacterium
GGCATCGTCCACCCACGGAACGCGGAAGGTGATCATGCGCTCGGGCTCGATCATTCTCTCAAACACGCCTGCCTCGATCAGGTCGGGACGGCGGTCGGCAACGGGATCCAAGGACTCCAGAACCTCGTATACTGCCTGCAAAAATTCTTTTTCACCGGGGTTGCGCTGCTCAGCGATTGCGTAAACCTCACGGAGATGTGCGTTTTGGATTGCCATATTCGGATTCTCCCTTCAATCGTATTACGCAAAAAATTATAGCAGGAAAAATGCCGTTTGTCAATAGAAATTCATGCAAAAGATGGGCGAGTATGCAAAAAAATCATACAAAAATGAAGTATTTTTGCGGATAACTTGCGAAAAGCAGCTTAGTGCAGTAACGGAGAAGGTGCTCGGCCCTCCGCTTCACCCGACGACGGGACAGGGGCATCTGCCTCCGGCTTTTCGCTTTCAAAGGAAAGACGGTTTTCATCTGACGCGATATAAACGCTGTCGCCGCGCCGCAAAGCACCTGTAAGCAGACGGTCGGAAAGTGCATCCTCGATCTCCTCCGTTACTGTGCGGCGGAGCAGCCGTGCCCCGACGGCGGGGTCATAGCCACGTGCGGCAAGATAGGGAACGACGCTTTCGGAAAAATGCAGGGTAAGCCCTGCCGCGGCGGCGCGCGCACTGCTTTTCTCGAGAAGATCGGATACGATACGCTCGGATGCCTTGCGGTCAAGCGGAGAGAAGAGCAGAACGTCATCAATTCTTGCCAAAAATTCCGGACGGAAGGTCGTGGAAAGGCGACGGCGCAGATCCTCATTCTTTTGCTTGCCCGCGCCGTCATCCGCCTCCAGGAACCCAAGTCTGCCGGGGACTGATTTGGCGGCGTTTGAGGTCATGATGATCACGGTGTTGCAAAAATCCGTGCGCTTTCCCTGCGCGTCGGTCAGCCGTCCGTCCTCAAGGATCTGCAAAAGCAGGTTGAGAACATCGGGGTGCGCCTTTTCGATCTCGTCAAACAGGAGTACGGAATAGGGGCGGCGGCGGATCGCCTCGGTGAGGTAGCCTCCCTCCTCATAGCCCACATAGCCGGGCGGTGCGCCGATCAGCTTTGCTACGCTGTGCTTTTCCATATATTCGGACATGTCCAAGCGGCAGAGTGCCTTTTTTTCTCCGAAAAGGACCTCCGCCAGCGCGCGGGAGAGTGCCGTTTTGCCCACGCCCGTAGGTCCAAGGAACAGAAAGGAGCCGATCGGCCGGGCGGGATCGCGCAGACCAAGACGGTTGCGGCGGATCGCGGCCGCAAGGCGAGCAATGGCGGCCTCCTGTCCGATCACCCTTTTGGCAAGATCCTCGGCAAGGTGGGCAAGGCGGCTCCCCTCGTCCTCGGTCAGATCCTTTGTGGGGATCCCCGTCCAAAGCGTTACAGTGCCCGCAATATCATCGGCGGTGACGCAGGGGGATGCTGTGTCGGCCTGCCATGCGGCGTGAGCCTCCTCATAACGGCGTTGCAGGTGATGCTCACGGTCACGCGCGGCGGCCGCCCTTTCAAAATCCTGGCGGCGAATACAAGCCTCCTTCTCGGCCGAGGTTTCTTTTAATTCCTCGGAAAGGCGGCGGAGCGCGGCGGGTGCGGTTTCGGCACCGATACGCAGGCGTGCCGCCGATTCATCCAGAATATCCAGAGCCTTGTCAGGAAGCTGTCTGCCCGGCAGATAGCGTACCGAGAGCGAAACGGCGGCGGACAGTGCCTCGTCACTGATTTTCAAGCGGTGATGTGCCTCATAGCGTGTTTTCAGCCCGCGCAGGATCGCCAGAGCCTCCGCCTCACTCGGCTCCTCGACTGCAAGCGGCTGAAAGCGCCGTTCAAGTGCCGCATCCTTCTCGATGTGGCGGCGGTATTCTGCGAGCGTGGTGGCACCGATGACCTGTATTTCGCCACGTGCCAGAACAGGCTTCATGATGTTGGCGGCGTCCACCGCTCCCTCGGCCGCCCCAGCACCCACGATGGCATGGATCTCGTCAATAAATAGAATGATCTCGGGATGCTCTACCACCTCACGGAGAACGGTTTTCAGCCGTTCTTCAAATTCTCCGCGGTATTTGGCACCTGCGATCATTGAGCCAATGTCTAAGGAAACGATGGATTTTCCCCGAAGGGCAGGGGGGGCATCTCCCTCGGCAATGCGCCGTGCCAAGCCCTCTGCCACGGCCGTTTTTCCTACGCCGGGCTCTCCGATCAGGCAGGGATTGTTTTTGCGGCGGCGTGATAGGATCTCTCCCAGTCGTGCGGTTTCTCCTTCTCTGCCGATAACAGGGTCGATCCCACCCTCAGCCGCGGCGGCTGTCAGATCACGCCCGTAACGGGCGAGGGTGGGGGCGGCGGCCAGTACGGATTTTTTCTTATCCTTTGTGCTTGCCTCCTGCTTATCAATGGCGAACAGGGAGGCAAGGTCGCTTTCCAGCTCATTGATACGCATGCCAAGACCGCTTAAAATACGCACAGCCGCGGAATCCTTTTCCTGTAGCAACGCATACAGGAGATGCTCGCTACCGATAAAGGGAGCACCTGCCTGTCGGATACAAGTGGCCGCATGCAGGAAGATCGCGCGCAACCGCGGACTCATGTCCGCCGCGTTGATATCGGTGGGAGGGGCGCTTCCGGCTGCCTCCAAAATCGCGCTGCGCACACGCGCCGCATGCAGGCCGTGACTTTCAAGAAGGCCTGCACCGGCGCATTTCTTCTCGGAGAGGATGGCGAGCAGGAGATGCTCACTTCCTACATAAGTGTGCCCCATGCTCCGTGCCTCGCGAAGTGCGCCCTCCAAAATACTTTCTGCTTGTTGCGTAAAACGGTTCATGCTTCCTCCTTTTTTCAGACCGTGCCGTCGCGATTGCCGCCGTCGGGCGGCAGGCCCTTGTAATCCTCCCACAGTGCTTGCAGGGTATTGGCATCTACCGTTCCCGATGCGGGGAGCGAACGGAATTCCTGATAAGCGCGCACGGCTCTTTGCGTGGCCAGATCATAACGCCCACCGCGTGGTACAAAGCCGATGGGATACAGCGAGCGGGAAATCGCTGCAAGCAGGATCTGGATCAGCGCGACATCGCTCCCCGTACTGCGGAGTGCAAGGGGCAACGCCTCACGCAGAGGCGGCTCGCTTTCGGCCAGGCGCTCTGTGAGAGCCTCCTTGTATTGTCGGTAAAGCTCGTTCCATGTGATGTAATCTACAATGCCTGTGATGGACAAGCGGTTGCGCTCCTGGAACAGGCGTACCGCTCTTCTTGTTTCCTCCCCGAAAATGCCGTCAATGGCTAAATGGGGCAACCCGTGTGTCGCGTAAGACACCTCAAGGAGGTATTTTTGCACCTCTCGTGTCGGGCCGTTTCCTCGGATATCGTACATAGGTGTCTCCTTTCTAGCTTCCCACGGGGGCACCGGGATACTGCCCCTCGCTGGCCATGCTTGCAAGATAAATGTCGTTGTAAATATCGGCGATGGCGTTCCAAACCGCCGCGTTGACTGCCTCCCGTGCAGGCGGAAGCCCAAAGCGCTCATCGATGGCATCGATGGCCGCTTGCGTCGCAGGCCCGTAGACACCGTCGGGGGTGATCTGTGGGATATCGGGATAGTAGCGTGCTATTTCGGCAATATATTCCTGTAAAATACGGACATCCTCCCCCTCCGAGCCCTCCGTCAAAATCTCTCCGGGGAAGGGAAGTGCAAGCCCCGCGCTCGTGTAGTCCAGGGTGTCGGCAAAGCCGAGATATACGTTATAAAGGCGATCCCATGTCACAATACCCACGACACCGTCCTCGGTAAGTCCGTAGGTGCGCTGGAAGGCGCGGACGGCGTTCTCTGTTTCTTCGCCGAATGTGCCATCCTCGGTTACGGACGGAACGGTCGGCACGAAGTTGGCAACAAAATTAAGGTAATATTGCAGGATCTGCACGCCAATGCCTTCAGAGCCGCGTGTAAGCAGAGAAGGATATTGCGAGGAAACATCCGCGAGCGTGAGCCCCTCGGAGAACAGCTCACTCAGACGCTTGACACCGTTGTAAATGTATTGGATCCGATACCATGTTGCATCACCCACAATTCCGTCGGGTGTCAGGCCGAAGACCTGCTGAAAAACACGGACGGCTTCTTCGGTTTCGGGACCGAATACACCGTTTGTGGGGTAGATCTTGGGGATGGCAGGGTAGTTGGTGGCGATGCGGTTCAGCCGCCTTTGAACCTGCTCGACATAGGGGCCGGAGCTGCCGAGGCGGAGTGCTACGGGCGGTCGGCTGTCGGTAATGCCGCGCACATCATCTGTGGTTTCGATGTTAATGTCATCTCCGTAGTAGTATGTGAGGATCTCATAGGGCGTATAGCCTTGCTCTGCAAGTGAAAGAGAGCCCCATTGCGATAAACCGGCACAGGTAACGCGGTCTCCGTCACAGTATTGTGCAAAAAGTGGCTCAATAAATCCCTGTCTGACCAAATAACTGTTGAAAATTTCGTCGACAATTTGCGATATGTTTTCAAAGATCTCGCGGCCGTTGTAAAAGGTTTGGTCAAAGGCGGGCGAGCTCGTAATGTCAAAATCATAGCCGCGGGAACGGTAGTGCTCCGTGTAGATGCGGTTCAGTGCAAAGGAAATCTGCGCATAGATATTGGCGCGCAGAGCACTCTCCGGCCAAGTGGGATAAATTTCGCTGGAGGCAACGTTTTTGATGTAATCGGGGAAGGAAAGCGTGACGTTTTGTGCAGGGCTCATGGGAGCACCGAGATGTACGGTCACGGTTTCGGGAATATAAGGAAGATTCGGCATCAGCTTACCTCCCCGTTGAGTGCCTGCGCGGCTGTAAAGGAAAGGTTTCCCGACGGAAAAACAGTATCCCCCTCGTACGGCGCTAGCGGGATCATGTTAACACCTTGTGAGGAAAGCACGGTGTCAAAAATAGGCACGCGCAGATTTTCGTGGCGGTAATATCCGTTTTTAACGACCAGCACATCATAGGTAGCATAGGGGGCTTCAGCCCCCGGTGTTAATGACGAGGCAATATCGGGCGTAGGGAGCAGCAGGATGGGGGTGTTGCCGCTTTGATCGGTGGTGAGGGTGCGTAAAAACGAGGCGTTTGCGGGATCGGCACCGCGTACCGTGACGGTAGCCCCCTCGATCGGCAGAGCACCGTCAGCCGCCCGCACGCGCACGATCAAGCGTCCTTCCCCCGTGCTTTGAACTGTGTTTGGCATGTGGATCTCCTTTCGCAAAAAGATTCAATATAGTATACGTATGTGGGAAAATTTTGTTCACATCGACAAAATGTGCAAACTTTTTGGAAAATCTGCAAACCTGCCTTGACTTTAACCGATCTTGCATGCTATAATATAAGCGACAACACAAACTATGCGCGTAGCGGAGGATAAGACATGAAGGAATCTCTTTACGGGGAACTCAGCATTATCGGCATGAGAGGCTGTGAGAATTTCGTGGCGGAGGTGGATGCGTATCTTACGGATTGGCGCCGTCATGACGGAGATGCCTCTTACCTGGTGCAGGCAGACTGCCCGCGCTTTGGAAGCGGTGAGGCGAAGGGCCTGATCAAACAATCGGTCCGCGGTCACGATCTGTATATTATTTCGGATGTATTTAACCACGGCGTTTCCTACGAGATGTACGGAAAGACGGTGCCGATGAGTCCCGACGATCATTATCAGGATCTCAAGCGCGTGATCCAGGCGGCAGAGGGTAAGGCAAGGCGTATATCGGTCGTTATGCCGATGCTGTATGAGGGGCGCCAGCATAAGCGCTCAAGCCGTGAGTCGCTTGACTGTGCCGTAGCACTTCAGGAGCTTGTTCACATGGGGGTGGAAAACATCATCACCTTTGATGCGCACGATCCCCGTGTACA
>JAZOOW010000016.1:0-10980 GCA_045655145.1 Eubacteriales bacterium
CGGGTGCCCTTTTGCAAAAGGGCACCCGTTATATATTTGCTTTTTCGAGTTCCTTTTGTATGTTTTCGGGGCGATGGGCATCCCATGGCGTGTACTGTGCTGCGCGCCCGATCTCAAGAATTTCCCCGACGTGCGTATATCCGAGAAAACGGGGCGGCAGATAGGTCACCGCATCGGGCAGATTGCGGATCACAAGAAAGCCCTGCCAGCGCGCGGCAAGATCGCCGTCAAGCGTGCCCCACAGCACACGGGGGCATCCAAAGCCGTAGCCCTCTATGCGTCCGCGCAGATCGGGGCGGTGGTACCAGATGTATTCATGGCACAAAACGGCCAGTGCCGCCCCATGCGAATACCCCACCGTCACGGCGCGGGCAATGTGGGGATCCCGTATGACCGCATCCAGATACGGAATGAGCGCATGAAAAACGCGCGTAAAGCCGCGGTGTGCATACCACACGGTCTTTCCCATTCTTTGATAGGCCTTGATCGGAAAATCGAGATTGTTTTTCCAGTCCTCCGCACCGCTTGAATGCTCAAGATAGATGTATAGGGTGTCCCCCTCCCGTTCTATGGCGTAATCTCCCCCCGCCTCCACGTGCCGATACGTGGCGTGAAGGCAACGGTCAAACAACGTTTGCAGCTTCATACTGACACCTCCCCTTTCGGTTTATGTCTGACGCAGAAAAACCGTGAAAAGCGCGCGGAAATTGCAAGCGTTTTCTTGTCTTGACAAACGGAGGGGGGCGTGCTATCATAATCATGGGCGAAAGGAGTATCTCTATGAAAAACAACAAGAAAAAGAAAAAAGCGCCGATCCTCCCCATGATTTTATTGCTTCTTATTGGGGTAGGATGCGGTCTTTTGGCGGTCAGGCTGATTCCCGATACACTGTATGATCTTCCCCTACCGCAATTTTTGGGAGTGCTGACCCTTTTCCTTCTTCTCCTGTACCTTGTCTTTTTTCTTCACATTATCATACATGAAGCCGGCCATCTTGTGTTTGGTCTTCTCTCGGGCTACCGCTTCTCCTCTTACCGCATCGGAGGCCTGATGCTCCTCCATCGCGACGGGAAATTGCGCCTTTGCCGCATGAGCCTTGCCGGAACGGGCGGTCAATGTCTGATGATCCCTCCCGAGGAGCGGGACGGACACATTCCCGTTTTGCTGTACAATCTGGGCGGTTCTCTCATGAACTTGGCCGCAGCACTTGTCTTTTTGATCCTTTGGATCCCCCTGCGCGAGAGCAGTTACGTTGCCGCCGCCCTGATGCTGCTTGTGATCATTGGTGTCATGCAGGCCGCGATCAACGGCATTCCCATGCGGCTTGGCATGGTAGACAACGACGGCTACAACGCCTTCGCGATCCGCAAGGATCTTACGTCCATGCGCGCCTTCCGTCAGCAGCTGCTGGTGAACGCGGCCGTCACGGAGGGAATGCGCCTCTCGGAGATGCCAGCGGAATACTTTGCCCTCCCCGAAAACGCCGATCTGCAAAACAGCATGGTGGCTACGGTTGCGGTCTTTGCCTGCAACCGCCTGATGGACGAGGGACGGTATGCCGAGGCGGATGCCGAAATGCAAAAGCTTCTCACGGCAGATACGGGCATGGTGGATCTTCACCGTTATCTTCTGCTCTGCGACCGCATCCTTTGCGCGCTCCTTGATCGGCGCGGCGCGGAGGCGAAGCTGCTTTGGGAGGACAAGGGGATGCAGAATTTTTTGAAGCAGATGCGCCGCTTTCCCACGGTGATCCGCACCGTGTATGCGGTCGCGCGGCTGGGAACGGGAGATGCGCGTGCGGCAGAAAGGGCCGCCGCGGATTTTGAAAAATGCGCCCGTCGCTACCCCTACCCCGGCGACCTTGCGGCCGAGCGTGAGCTGATGGCACTTTGCGATCCTGACCGCTTCCGCTGACAGGATCTGCCGTTTCTGTCAAAATCATTGCATTGCATTTACCCGTCCGTTGCCTTATAATGAAAAGGAAGTGGCAGGTGCCGCTATCCCACAGTTAGGAGATATACCATGCAAAAAATACTTTGTAAAAAACTGTATGATACAGACAATGCAGAGCTGATCCTCCGTCGGAGCTTTGGCTTTTTCGGCTCTCCCGACGGCTATGAGGAAAGCCTGTACCGCACGCAGGACGGATATTATTTTCTCTACACAAACGGAGGGGAGTCCTCTCCGTATCCGAAGGAGAATATCCGCCGCATGTCCCCTGCACGGGCAGAGGAATTTCGTGCAGACACATAAAAGTTGTATGCGGGAACGAAAGCACGGCCACCCCCAAAAAAGGGGTGGCCGTGCTGTTTGCATAGACGGGGGATGTGCCGCATACCATAAAAAAGAAGGGGGGATGCAGACATGCCCGAAAAAAGAGAGAAAAAGTGCCGTGATCCGATCGCACTTTGCGAGGATTTTTACCGTCTCGGGGGGGGCGTGTGGTCTGAAACCCGTCTTTTCCGCGAGGAGGGGGTAGCGGTTTTGGAATGGAAGGGCAGTTTTCCCGCCCCTACCGCAGAGCAATTTCCGTCCGAGCGCGCCCGTCAGCGCGTGGGAAATTTTTATGCGCGGCTTGCCCTTGCGGCATCCGAAGCGGTCCGCACACAGCTCCTCCCAATAGCGGTGCGCGCCTATCGGGAAAATGACGATGCGCGGAAGAAATTCCGCCACCGACGCTTTCGGCTGATCCATGAGGCATCCGTCACGGAGGAAAACGGGGACATCCTTTCCATAAAAAGGAGGCTTCTTTTATTCCGTGGCGGAAAGCTCCTGTATGCAAAGGAGGAGGCCGAGGTGTTTTCCCTGAAAAGCGGTGTGCTCCTCTCCCTCCGCGAGGCGAAGCGGCTTTTCCCCAAAGATGTTGGAAAGCATCCCTCACACGCGCCGTTTTACATCGAAAACGGAGAAATTTGCTTCATAGAACAGCAAAAAGCAGGCCCCCGTGTGTTCTGAAACGGGAAAAACTGCCCCAAAATAAGCAGTACAGCGCACCGCTACCGCGGTGCGCTGTACTTGTTTCTTTTTCTTATTTGTTGAAAAGCTTTTTGAAGAAGCTTGTGCTTTTTTGGTTGTTGGACTCCCCGCAGGTTGCCGCAAAGTCACGCAAAAGCTCCTTTTGCTTGGCGTTCAGACCGCGCGGAACCTCCACGTTGACGGTCAGGTACAGATTTCCGCGTATGCGCGGCTGGTTGACGCTCTGGATGCCCTTGCCGCGAAGCGTAAAGGTCGTACCCGACTGGGTCCCCTCCCCGATCGTATACTTCTCGGTTCCCGACAGGGTAGGAATATCGATCTCCGCACCGAGTGCCGCCTGTGTAAAGGTGATCGGCACCTCGCAGTAGATGTCGTTGCCGTCACGCTCAAAGATGCTATGCGGCTTGACCGCGATCTCAATGATCAGATCGCCTGCACCGCCGCCGTTGCGGCCTGCGTTACCCTCGCCGCGCAGGGCGATGCGCTGGTCGTTGTCAATGCCCGCAGGCACGCTGACCGACAGCTTCTTTGAGAGCTTGACATAGCCCTTCCCCTTGCAATTCTTGCAGGGGTTTTTGATGATCTTGCCCGTTCCGTTACAGGACGAGCAGGGACGGGTTGTCTGGAAAATGCCAAGCGGCGAATTCTGCTGAACGGTGACCTGCCCCGTTCCGCGACAGGCCGCACAGGTTTCAACACCCGAATCCCCAGCCGCACCGCTGCCGTGGCAATCACCGCAGGCCTCTACGTGATCAAAGCTGACATCCTTCTTGCAGCCGTTCACGGCCTCATCAAAGCTGATCGTCAGGCGCGTGAACACATCGCTGCCACGCATAGGGCCGCGCCGCCGCGAGGACGAGGAGCTGCCGCCCCCTCCAAAGAAGGAGGAGAAGATATCTCCAAAATCAAAGCCGCCACCGAAGCCGCCGAAGCCACCGCCGTACGCGCCGCCCGCCGCAGGATCAAAGGCGGCGTGGCCGAACTGATCGTACTTCTGCCTCTTCTCCGCATCCGAGAGGACGTCGTATGCCTCATTGACCTCCTTGAACTTCCGCTCTGCCTCCTTATCGCCCGGATTCATATCGGGGTGATATTTCTTGGCAAGCGTGCGGTAGGCCTTTTTGATGTCGTTGTCGCTTGCGGTCTTTTCTACCCCAAGGACTGCATAGTAATCTTGTTTTTCTGCCATAATCTCTCCCAATCGCAGAATTGTCACCCACAGGTCGTTTTGTGGGTGACTTTTCCGCCTATGTCACCCCTTCCCGAGGACGGGGCGGTGACATCCCGTTGGTCTTATTTGTCGGTCTTATCCTCATACTCGGCGTTGTAGTAAGTGCCGTCGGCTCCTGCGCCTGCATCGGCACCCGCCGCGCTCGGATCAGCACCCTGTGCGCCTGCCTGCTTGTAAAGCTGCTCGGAGATGGCGTAGAAGGCCTTCTCCAGCGCCTCGGTATCCGCCTTGATGGCGGCGGTGTCACCGCTCTTAACGGTTTCCTTCAGCTTCTCGATGGCGGCGGTCACGGGAGCCTTATCTGCCTCGCTGACCTTGTCGCCAAGCTCACCAAGTGCCTTTTCGGACTGGAAGATGAGGGATTCTGCGTGGTTTTTGGTGTCCACGGCATCCTTCTGCTTTTTATCCTCCTCGGCATACTGCTCTGCCTCACGGACGGCGCGGTCGATATCCTCCTGGCTCATGTTGGAGGAGGAGGTGATGGTGATGTGCTGCTCCTTGCCCGTGCCCTTATCGGTGGCCGTTACGTTTACAATACCGTTGGCATCGATGTCAAAGGTAACCTCGATCTGCGGCACACCGCGCGGTGCGGCGGGAATACCGTCGAGATTGAAGCGGCCGAGCGTGGTGTTGCCTGCGGCCATCTCGCGCTCACCCTGCAGAACGTGGATCTCTACCGAGGTCTGGCCGTCTGCGGCGGTGGAGTATACCTGGCTCTTCTTTACGGGAATGGTGGTGTTTCTCTCAATGATCTTATTGAACACGCCGCCAAGCGTTTCAATACCGAGCGACAGCGGGGTTACGTCAAGAAGGAGAAGATCCTTTACGTCGCCGCCGAGAACACCGCCCTGAATGGCGGCACCGATGGCTACGCACCCATGGGGGTTGATGCCCTTGAAGGGATCCTTACCGATGAACTTGCGGACAGCCTCCTGCACGGCGGGGATTCTGGTAGAGCCGCCGACGAGGAGCACCTTGTCTACCTCCCCGATCGAAAGGCCTGCATCGGCAAGCGCCTTCTTGGTGGGGATCATGGCGCGCTCGACAAGGTCAGCGGTCAGACGGTCAAACTCCGCACGGGTGAGGGTTGCGGCAAAGTGAAGAGGGCCTGCCGCGGTGGCGGTGATGAAGGGGAGGTTGATCTCGGTGCTGGTCATGCCCGAAAGCTCGATCTTTGCCTTCTCTGCGGCATCCTTCAGACGCTGGAGCACCATTTTGTCGTTACGGAGGTCCACGCCGTTGTCGGCCTTGAACTTGTCGGCCATCCAATCGATCAGACGCTGGTCAAAGTCGTCACCGCCGAGGTTTGTGTCACCGTTGGTGGCAAGCACCTCGAAAACGCCGTCCGAGATCTCAAGGAGGGATACGTCAAACGTACCCCCGCCAAGGTCAAAGACCATGATCTTCTGGTTGTTGGCATCCTTATCTACGCCGTATGCGAGGGCCGCGGCGGTCGGCTCGTTGATGATGCGCTTGACATCAAGGCCTGCAATCTTACCGGCATCCTTGGTTGCCTGACGCTGTGCGTCCGAGAAGTAGGCGGGAACGGTGATGACCGCCTCGGTCACCTTGGTGCCGAGATAGGCCTCTGCATCCGCCTTCAGCTTTTGCAGGATCATCGCGGAGATCTCCTGCGGGGTGTACTTCTTGCCGTCAATATCCACGCGGTGGTCGCTACCCATGTAGCGCTTGATGCTCATGACGGTCTTGTCAGGGTTCGTGATGGCCTGACGCTTTGCTACCTGGCCGATCATACGCTCGCCCGTTTTGGAGAAGGCGACAACGGAGGGCGTTGTGCGCGATCCCTCGGGGTTTGCAATAACAAGCGGCTCACCGCCCTCATAAACGGCGACGCAAGAGTTGGTCGTACCAAGATCAATACCAATAATTTTTCCCATAATTCTTATCTCCTTATCTGTTGTGTGTGATTGTAATCCATATTAGTTTGCGACCTTGACCATCGCCTCACGGATGATCTTATCGCCACGGCGGTAGCCGCGCTGGAAGACCTCAACGATCTCCCCCTCACCGTATGCCTCATCCTCGACATGCATCACGGCGTTGTGTACGGTGGGATCAAAGGTATCGCCCACCTTGGCAATTTCCTCAATCTTCAGCTTTGCGAGTGCGGAATCCGCCCCCTTGAGCGTCAACCCGAGTCCCTCTGCGATCTTGGAGGGATCCTCCACGGCCGCCGCGCGTCCGAGATTGTCAAGCACGGGAAGCAGCTCGGCGATCGCATCGGCAAGGCCGTCTGCATAGGCGCACTCCTTTTCCTTTTGCGTGCGCTTGCGGTAGTTGTCGTACTCTGCCAGCATGCGGAGGTATTTGTCCTGTCCTGCGGCAAGCTCGGCAGAAAGGCGCGCAAGCTCACTCTCCTCGGTGCTCTCCGCCTCGGCGGGTACCTCTGCCTCTGCGGCGGGCTCCTCCCTGAGAAGCTCCTCCTCGCTCATGTCCTTCTGTTCCTTTTTTTCTTTCATTTCTTCATCTCCTCGGGTATATCGCCGCTGTCGGCGTTGATCACGCTGTCGATCCCTTCGGCCAGCTGGTTGATGGTTTCGATCACCTTGGAATAATTCATACGGCGCGGACCGATCACGCCGATCGCACCGACGACACGGCCACCGCGGCGCACCTGGCGGTACACCAATGCGGAATTGCTCATCACATCTACGGAATTTTCCTTGCCGATGTAGATCCTGACACCGTCATCGGTGGAATCCTGTGCCACAAGGTCAAGGAGCGCGTCCTTTTTCTCAAACATGCCCAGCATGTTCTTCATGCTGTCAACGTCGGCGTATTCGGGGTATTCCAAAAGACGGCCGACCCCCTGTACACGTACCTCTCCGCCGTCGATCTCATTCATCGTTTCAAAGATGATCTTGATGATCGGCGAGATCACCTCGGCTACGCGACCTGCACGGTGCTCCAGCTCGCAAATGAGCGAGAGCGTGATCTCCTCCGAGGTCAGGCCGATCACAAAGGTATTGAGGAGGGCGGTAATGCCTGCCAGCTCCTCTGCCGTGATCTCCATGGAGAGCGTGATCCGCTTGGTCTTGACGGCTCCGCCCGAAAAGAGCATGACAAGGACAAAGCCACGCGCATCAATATACATGCTCTCATAACGCTCCACACGCACGCTGGCAGGACGGGGCTTGACGGCAATGGAGGTGTAGTTGGTCAGCGACGAGGCCAGACGGGAAGCATCGTTGAGAATGTCGTCCAGCTCGTGCAGCTTATCCCGCAGAGTGCGGTTGATCGCCTCGATCTCGCTGTTTGTCATGCGATAACGCTCCAGAAGCGAGTCTACATAAAAGCGGTACCCAAGCTCGGACGGCACGCGCCCGGCCGAGGTGTGGGGCTGCTCAAGGTAGCCCATCTCCTCCAGCTCTGCCATTTCATTGCGGATGGTAGCAGACGAGCAGGAGAGCTGCTTATCCTGTGACAGATACTTGGAGCCGACGGGACCGCCGTCTACAATATGTGCCTCAACGATCGCTTGCAGGATCTTGCGTTTACGGTCACTCAGTCCGAATTCCACCTATCTCCCTCCTGTTCCTCTCAAAAATTAGCACTTCAAACCAGAGAGTGCTAACTTCTGCTATTACTCTACCACCTTATGCGCGAAATGTCAAGGGGTTGCCACAAATATTTTATGAATTTTCTGTGAATAGTTTGCAAAAGGATGCCGACAGTGCTAATTTCCCCTTCTTTTCAAAAATAGACTCTTGACAGATGCGAGCATTTATTATATAATATATATGTATAAGTATTAGATTTCGGCAGCCGTATGCGGCAGCTGTTCGAGATAAGAGGGGCTTTGGGGCATTTTTTGGCCGCATCTCCCCCGCTTGGTCCGTTTTCGGGCTACTGTCTTAATATTTGTATTATAACCAACAACAACGAAAAAACACAGAACAAGGAGGTGTCAAATGGGAGAACCGTTACTTTCCGTCATCATCGGTGCGGCAGGACTTTTGGTCGGCTTTGTTGTCTGTCTTGCAGTACAGTCCGCGCGCCGCAAGCATGATGCCCGCAAGATCGGCTCAGCCGAGGAAGAGGCAAAGCGCATTCTCAATGCCGCCATGCATGATGCGGAAGCAAAGAAAAAGGAATCTATTCTGGAGGCCAAGGAAGAGATCCACGCCGCCAGAAATGAAGCTGAAAACGAGCTGAAGGAACGCCGCAAGGAGGTTTCCCGCCTGGAGCGCCGCATTGCGCAAAAGGAGGAGAGCATCGATGCAAAAATGGAAAGCCTTGACCGCAAGGAGCTGGCCCTCTCCGAAAAGCAGACCAAGATCGACGAGCTGCGCGAGGAAGCCGAGGGTATCCTCAAGGAGCAGATCCTGACGCTGGAGAAGATCTCCGGCATGACGGGTGAGGAGGCAAGGGAAACCCTGCTTGCCAAAACAGAAAGCGAGATCGCGCACGAAACCGCTCTCAAGCTTGCCGAATACGAGGCGCGCTTTAAGGATGAGGCAGATACCCGCGCCAAGAACATTTTGTCCCTGGCCATTCAGCGCTGTGCCGCCGACCACGTCAGTGAGGTGGCCATCTCGGTCGTATCCCTCCCCAACGAGGATATGAAGGGGCGCATCATCGGCCGTGAGGGACGCAACATCCGCACCATTGAAACCATGACGGGCGTTGAGCTGATCATTGACGACACGCCCGAGGTCATTACCATTTCCGGCTTTGATCCCGTGCGCCGTGAGGTGGCGCGTCTGGCCCTTGAAAAGCTGATTGCAGACGGCCGTATCCATCCCGCCCGCATCGAGGAGATGGTAGAAAAGGCACAGCGTGATGTGGAAAATGCCATCAAGCAGGCAGGTGAGAAGGCCATCTTCGAGACCGGCGTGCACGGCATCAATTCCGAGATGATCCGTCTGCTCGGCAGACTGAAGTTCCGTACAAGCTACGGACAGAATGTTCTCCGCCATTCGATCGAGGTATCGCTCCTGAGCGGCATGATCGCCGACGAGATGGGTGTGGACAGCACGCTGGCCAAGCGCGCAGGCCTCCTCCACGATATCGGCAAGGCACTGACGCATGAGGCAGAGGGCTCTCATATCCAGTTGGGTATTGAGGTAGCGCAGAAGTACCACGAGAACAAGGACGTGATCCACGCCATCGAGGCGCACCACGGCGACGTAGAGCCGCGCACGGCAGTTGCCTTTATCGTACAGGCCGCCGACGCCATCTCTGCCGCACGCCCCGGCGCACGCCGCGAAAACGTGGAGAACTACATCAAGCGTCTGCAAAAGCTTGAGGAGCTCTCAAGCGGCTTTGACGGCGTTGAAAAGTCCTTTGCCATTCAGGCAGGCCGCGAGATCCGCGTGATGGTCAAGCCCGACATGATCAGCGACGATCAGATGGCACTCCTTGCCCGCGATATCGCAAAGAAGATCGAGGGCGAGCTTGAGTATCCCGGCCAGATCAAGGTGAACCTGATTCGAGAGAGCCGCATCATCGACTACGCAAAATAACAAAAAAAGGGCGGTCACCGCATGGGCGGCCGCCCTTCCATTTGCCGCCGAGGGGCATACCTCGGATAGAAACGGATACCGTATGAATATTCTTGCCATCGGTGATGTCACCGAGCCGCGCGCCGCAGAGGTGCTTGCCACCCGTCTTTGGGAGTTCAGACGGCGCGAGCGTATTGATTTTGTGCTTGTCAATGCAGAGAACGCAGGCTTTATCATGGGCCCGGACCCCGATTTAGCACGCCTGCTCCTTGACGGAGGCGCGGATGTGCTGACGGGGGGTAACCACACCCTCCAGCGACAATCCCTGCACGGGATGCTAGAAAACGACAGCCGCCTTGTGCGCCCGCTCAACTACCCTGCCGAGGTGCCCGGGATGGGCTACACCATCCTTCCCGCCAACGGCTATCGCATTTTGGTGATGAACGCACAGGGACGGGTAGAGATGGAGCCGCTTGACTGCCCCTTCCACGCGGTAGATCGCGTGCTGGAGCGCGAGGCGGGACATTACGATTTCTCGATCCTTGATTTTCACGCCGAGGCGACGGGTGAAAAGCTGGCCATGGGGCATTACCTTGACGGCCGCGTCAATATTGTCTACGGCACGCATACCCATGTGCCGACGGCGGACGAGCAGATCCTCCCGCGCGGCACCGCCTACCAGACCGACATCGGCATGTGCGGCCCGCGGGACGGCATTCTCGGCATGGCTCCTGACAGCATTTTACGCCGCTTGGTCACACGCCTCCCCGAGCGCTACGCGCCCGCGACAGGCGAGATCGCGGTACAGGGAACGGTCTTCTCCCTCTCCGAGAACGACGGTCGCGTGGGAGAAATCCGCCGCGTAACCTTTTAACGTGCCTGCGGCACTTTGTGGCCTTAAGAGGCACAAAGCAATGATTTGAACGCTTCATATGGTAAGCGGTAGTGCATCGGGTTTGTCTTCTTCTTTGTTTTTTGGATCAAATTCGGGGAAGCAAAGCAAATAGTAGTTGCACTCGTCGCAACAACATTCAAAGCCTTGCTCTCCGTTGCCAAGACAAACAGAAGGCTCTCCGGGCGTAAGCTCTACGCCGGTAATATCGATAACCTTTTTTGGAATATCCTTGCTCATATATCCCCCTATCAGCATATAAAAAAGTGCGCCCCATGAAGGAACGCACCGAAAAAGTGTTCCTTCATTGTTGTCACACAATCTCTCGCCAGTGTTAGTGGGTATGAGGAAAAAAGGAAACACCTTTTACCAAGGTTAGTTTCCCACTAACACGAAAAAATATCAGATTGTGTGAC
>JAZOOW010000017.1:0-13857 GCA_045655145.1 Eubacteriales bacterium
AGCACGGGGGGAACAAAGCCGCCACCGATGCCCATGAGCCCATGCGGCCCTGCCGCACCGCCCGAAAGGACGGGCGATCCCTTCGGCTCAACGGCCACGATCCGCAGAGCGGGGTTTTTCTCACGCAGGTATCTGCCCACGCCCGTGAGCGTGCCCCCCGTGCCGACACCGGCCACGAGGATATCGGCTGTCTTTCCCTCTGCCGCAAGATCCCTTTCGATCTCGGGGCCTGTGGTCTTGTAATGCGCGGCGGCGTTGGCCGGATTTTCAAACTGCGAGGGGATCCATGCGTCGGGGATCTCCTTTGCGATCTCCGCCGCGCGTGCGATCGCGCCCGACATACCGCGCGCACCCTCGGTCAGAACCAGCTCTGCGCCGTAGGCGGCGAGCAATTTTTTCCGTTCCTCGGACATGCTGTCCGGCATGACGATGATGACGCGGTAGCCGCGCAGCCTGCCGATGGCGGCAAGCCCGATCCCCGTATTTCCCGAGGTCGGCTCCACGACCGTACCGCCCGTGCGGAGAAGTCCGCGCGCCTCGGCATCCTCGATCATCGAGAGTGCTACGCGATCCTTAGCCGAGCCGAAGGGATTTGCCCCCTCGTACTTACCAAAGATGCAAGCCGCACTCCCCCACGCCTCGCCGAGGTGCGAAAGGGGGTAAAGCGGCGTGTTTCCGATGCGGGTGATGACATTGCTTGCAAATGGCATCCTTTTTCTCCTTTGTAAAAAGCATTGTAAAAGCAGGGTTAGCCACCCTGCCTTTACAGGGTGGCTATCTGTTTATTGCAGGGTGGCCAGCATGACCGCCTTGATGGTATGCATGCGGTTCTCCGCCTCGTCAAAGACGATGGAGCGATCGCTCTCGATCACCTCATGCGTGACCTCCATGCAGGTGATGCCGAATTTCTCATGGATCTCCTTACCGATCACCGTGCCGAGATCGTGGAAGGCAGGCAGGCAATGCATAAAGCGGCAGCCCTCTCCTGCGGCCTCCATCAGCTCCATCGTGACACGGTAGGGGGTGAGGTCATGGATACGCTCACTCCAAACGCTGTCGGCCTCACCCATCGATACCCATACGTCGGTATAGATGACATCGGCACCACGGACGGCAGTCATGGGATCCTCAGAGAGCTCGATCGTCGCACCTGTTTCGGCCGCGATGGCGCGGCAGGTGTCGACGAGTGCCTTGCTCGGAAAATACTTCTTCGGTGCACAGGCAACGAAATGCATGCCCATCTTGGCACAGCCCACGAGGAGCGAGTTGCCCATGTTGTAGCGTGCATCCCCCATATAGACAAGCTTCTTGCCGCGAAGGCCTCCGAAATGCTCACGCACGGTCAAAAAGTCGGCAAGGATCTGCGTGGGGTGGTATTCGTTTGTCAGGCCATTCCAGACGGGAACGCCTGCATAGGCGGCCAGCTCCTCTACGATCTCCTGACCGAAGCCGCGGTACTCGATGCCGTCAAACATACGGCCAAGCACACGGGCGGTATCGGCGATGCTCTCCTTTTTGCCGATCTGCGAGCCCTGCGGATCGAGATAGACGGGATGCATGCCGAGATCGGCCGCCGCCACCTCAAAGGCACAGCGCGTGCGCGTGCTGGTCTTTTCAAAGATCAGGGCAATATTCTTCCCCACCAGATGGCGGTGCGGAATGCCCTCCTTTTTCTCCTTTTTCAGCTTTGCCGCGAGATCAAGGAGTGCCTCGATCTCGGCGGGGGTATAATCAAGCAGCTTTAAGAAATGTCTGCCCTTCATGCCGGTCATACCGTTACCTCTCTTCCACATTCTTCCTTGATAATAGCCAGTGCCTCCGCAAGGATATCCCTCGGGATATTGAGCGCGGGAAGCAGGCGCACCTTGTTCTTTGCCGTGAGACAAAGCACGCCGCGTGCCAGGCAGGCGGCAACGATCTCCTTAGCAGGACGGACGGTTTCAATACCCACCATGAGTCCCATGCCGCTGACCGAAAGAACGCCCGCAGCCCCCGTCAGGGTATCAAACACAAGGCGGCTCTTTTCCGAAACCTCGGAGAGAAGCGCATCGGTCAGACGGGAGATGACGCTGACACCGCCCGCACAGGCGACGGGGTTGCCGCCGAAGGTGGAGCCGTGGTCGCCGGGGGCGAAGATGTTTTCTACTTTCTCACCGAGCAAGCAGGCACCGAGCGGCAGACCGCCGCCGATCCCCTTGGCCGTGGTGACCACATCGGGCGTGATGCCGTAATGCATATAGGCGTAGAGCTTGCCGCTTCTGCCGTTGCCCGTCTGCACCTCGTCGATCATGAGAAGGACATCCTCCTCGGCACAGATGGCGGCAAGGCCGCGGACGAACTCCGCATCCAGCGCGATGACACCGCCCTCGCCCTGCACACATTCCATGAGAACGGCGGCGGTCTTGTTTTCACGGATCACGCGCGCGGCGGCCGCAAGATCGTTCGCGGGGGTGTGCACAAAGCCGGGGGTGAGGGGGGTATACAGCTCGTGATAATGCGCCTGTCCCGTTGCCGCCAGCGTGGTGAGCGTGCGGCCGTGGAAGCTGTTTTCCAGCGTGACGATGGTGCTGTATTCCGCGCCGCGCTTCTCGGCGGCGTATTTGCGTGCCACCTTGATGGCGCACTCGTTGGCCTCAGCCCCCGAATTGGCAAAGAAGACGCGCTTCATGCCCGTTCTCTCACAAAGGAGGGCGGCAAGCTCGCCGCAGGGGGCGGTATAGTAGAGATTGGACATATGCTGAACACGGGAAAGCTGTGCCGTCACGGCGGCGACCCACTCGTCGTCCGCAACGCCAAAGGCGCTGACGCCAATGCCCGTGCCCATGTCGATATAGCGCCGCCCCTCCGCATCAAAGACGAGAGATCCCTTGCCCTCTACGATCTCAACGGGAAAGCGGGCGTAGGTGCCTGCAATATACGCGTCGTCGCGTTCCTTGATCAGTCCCATATCAGCCCTCCGTGACCATGGTGCCGGCACCCTCATCGGTGAGAAGCTCCATGAGGATGGAATGCGGCACGCGGCCGTCCATGATGATGACATTCTTCACACCGCGCTTGATGGCTTCGACACAGCAGTCCACCTTGGGGATCATGCCGCCCGAAATAACACCCTCCTCACGGAGATGCGCAGCATCGGACACCGTCACCTCGGGAATGAGGGTGGCGGGATCGTCCTTGTCGCGGAGAATGCCTGCGATATCGGTCATCATAATGAGTCTTTCGGCCTCCAGTGCCCCCGCGATATACGCGGCGGCGGTGTCGCCGTTGATGTTATACGCATTGCCCTCGCGGTCACAGCCGATGGTGGAGATGACCGGAATATAGCCGCGCTCGAGAAGGTCGGTGACCGGCTTTATGTGGATCTTGGTGATCTCGCCCACATAGCCGAGCCGCTCGTCCTTCATTCTCGACTCGATGAGCCGCCCGTCCATGCCCGAAATACCCATGGCCTTGCCGCCGTTCATTTCAAGCAGGTTGACGAGCGTTTTGTTGACCTTGCCCGCGAGGACCATCTGCACGATGTCCACCGTTTCACGGTCGGTCACGCGCAGGCCGTCCACAAATACGGCCTCCTTGCCGAGCTTTTTCATCATATCGTTGATCTCGGGGCCTCCGCCGTGCACCAGCACGATCTTGACACCGATCAGCCACAGAAGAACGATGTCCTCCATGACCTGCTCCTTGAGCTGCTCGCTCGTCATGGCGTTGCCGCCGTACTTGACGACGACCACCTTGCCCGTATAGCGCTTGATGTACGGGAGTGCCTGTGTCAGCACCTCGGCGCGCTGGGCGTTTGAAAAATGAAGATCCATCATTCTCTCCTCCGATCAGGTGCGGTAATCACCGTTGATCTTAACGTAGTCATAGGTCAGATCACAGCCCCATGCGGTGGCCGTGTATGCGCCCGTGCCGAGCGACACGAGGATCTCGATCTCGCGCGCAAGGAGGATCGTCTTGGCAAGCTCCTCCGAGAAGGGCACGCCCGCGCCGCCACGGCAGACCTCGATCTCGCCCTTAGCGGAACGGAAGGAAACGCCCACGCGGTCAACATCTACGGGAGCACCGCTGTATCCGATGGCACAGAGCACGCGCCCCCAGTTGGCATCCGCGCCGAACATGGCGGCCTTGAGAAGGCTGGAGCAGATGACGCTCTTGGCGACCGTCTTGGCAACAGCCTCGCTGTCCGCGCCCGACACGCGGCATTCAAGAAGCTTGGTCGCGCCCTCGCCGTCCCCTGCGATCATGCGGCAGAGGTGGACGGTGACGGTATTGAGGGCTTCCATAAAGGCGGTAAAGTCCGCGCCCTCCTCGGTGATCTCGGGGTTCTCGGCCATGCCGTTTGCCAAGACGGTCACCATATCGTTTGTCGAGGTATCGCCGTCAATGCTCACCATATTAAAGGTGCTTTGGATATCCGCCGAGAGTGCCTTTTTGAGCATCGGGGCGGAAATGGCGGCATCGGTCGTGATGAAGACCAGCATGGTCGCCATGTTGGGGTGGATCATGCCGCTGCCCTTGGCGATACCGCCCATGTGGCATTCCTTGCCGCCGAGCGTGAAGGATACGGCAACCTCCTTCTTAACAACGTCGGTGGTCATGATGCCCTCGGCGGCGGCAGAGCCGCCCTCACGGGAGAGCCCCGCAACAAGTGCGGGAATGCCTGCGGCGATGGGTGCGGTGTCAAGCGGCTGACCGATAACGCCGGTAGAGGCGACTACCATATCGGCGGCACGGATGCCGAGCGCGTCTGCGGCAAGGCGGCTCATTTCCTCGGCCACCTCAACGCCGTTTGCGTTACAGGTGTTGGCGTTGCCGCTGTTGCAGATGACGGCCTGCGCCACGCCGTTTTCAAGATGCTGCTTGGTGACGGCAAGCGGTGCACCCTTGACGAGGTTGGTGGTATATACGGCGGCGGCAGATGCCGGCTTTTCGCTGAAGATCAGGGCAAGATCGCGCTTTGTGCGGTTCTTGCGAATGCCGCAATGTACGCCGTTTGCCAAAAATCCCTTGGCGGCGCATACGCCGCCATCAATCATCTTGATCATACGAATGTCTCTCCTTATGCGATCACAAGGCCTTCGGTTTCCCCGATGCCGAGCAGAATGTTCATGTTTTGAATGGCGGCACCCGATGCGCCCTTGCCGAGGTTATCAAAGCGGGCGACCAGCGTCATGCGCTCGTCGTTGCCGCATACGGTAATTTGCATATCGTCACGCCCCGAGAAGGCGGCCGCCGAGAGGAAGCCCCCCTCGTCGCCCCCCGCCACAAAGCGGACGAGTGCGGACGTGCGGTAATAATCCTCATAGGTCGCCGCGATCTCGGCAAGCGTGGCACGGGTGTCTGCCGCGGAAAGCGGAACGACCACCTCCATGCCGCTGTAAAAATCACCGACGATGGGGCAAAAAACGGGTGCTGCTGCAAGCCCACAGAGCTTTTGCATCTCGGGCAGATGCTTGTGCGCCTGCGCGATGCCGTACATACGGGGTGCGCCGAGAAGCGGATCGCGCTCCGCGCTCTCGTAGTCCGCGATCATCTTCTTGCCGCCGCCCGAATAGCCGGTCAGCGAGAAGGCGGAGAGGCGTGCATCGGCCGAAAGAAGTCCGCGCTCCACCAGCGGCGCGACCAGCGCGATAAGGCCGCTGGCGTGACAGCCGGGGTTGGCGATCCGCCGGGAGGCGGCGATCTCCTCGCGCCGTCCCGTCAGCTCGGGAAAGCCGTATGCCCACGCGGGATTGGTGCGGTGGGCGGTGGAGGTGTCGATCACGGCGGTCTTACCGTTTTCGATCAGGGAAACCGCCTCGATCGCCGCCGCGTCTGGCAGGCAAAGAAAGGCGATGTCCGCGCTGTTCAGTGCCTCACGCCGCGCGGCGGTATCCTTACGCTTTTCCTCGGGAAGACGGATCAGCGAAAGATCCGCTCTTGCGGCCAAGCGTTCATAAATGCGAAGGCCGGTGGTGCCGGCACTACCGTCGATAAATACTGTTTTCATGCCTTGATGGCTCCTTTGACGTAGGCGATCTGTGCCTCCACCGACGAGAAGGAGGTTCCTCCCTCGGAGATGCGCTTTTCTACACAGGTAGCAAGGTCGATCTCGGTGTAAAGGTCCTCCGAGAAAAGGTCGGAGTAGGTCTTGTAGGTGTCAAGCGGCAGACTCTCGAGGACCTCCCCCTTTTCGATAGAGAGGGCAACCAGCTGTCCTGCGATCTTATAGGCAGAGCGGAAGGGCATTCCCTTCTTGACGAGATAGTCTGCAAGGTCGGTGGCGTTGATAAAGCCGCGCTGGGCCGCACGCTTCATATTCTCGCGAAGGGCGGTCATGCCTGCCACCATGGGTGTCATCACGGAAAGGCACATGCGCACGGTATCCAGCGCATCAAAGATGCTCTCCTTGTCCTCCTGCATATCCTTGTTATAGGCAAGCGGAAGCCCCTTGAGCACGGTAAGGAGTGCCATAAGGTCGCCGTACACACGCCCTGTCTTGCCGCGGACGAGCTCGGCCATGTCGGGGTTCTTCTTCTGGGGCATGATGGAGGAGCCTGTCGTGTAGGCATCCGAAAGCTCGATAAACTTAAACTCCCAGCTCGAGAAGAGCACGATCTCCTCCGAGAAGCGGGAGAGATGCATCATCAAAATGGAGAGAGCCGAGAGCATCTCAACGGCGAAATCACGGTCGGACACGCCGTCAAGGCTGTTTTTGGAGATGCCGTCAAAGCCGAGGCGTGCGGCCTCAAAGCGGCGATCGGTGTTGTAGGTGGTGCCTGCCAGCGCACAGCATCCGATGGGGCTTATGCTGATGCGGCGGCGGCAGTCGGCAAGGCGGTCAAGGTCGCGGAGCAGCATCATCGCATAGGCCATGAGATGATGCCCGAAGGTGATCGGCTGGGCGCGCTGAAGATGCGTGTAGCCGGGCATGATGGCATCCTTATATTCCTCCGCCTTATCGGTGAGGGCGAGAAGGAGAGCGCGGATCTCTCCCGCGATCTCATCGGCCTCGTCACGGAGATACATACGCAGATCCAGAGCCACCTGATCGTTACGGCTGCGCGCGGTGTGGAGCTTTTTGCCCACGTCGCCCACGCGCTCGGTCAGCACCTGTTCAACGAACATATGAATATCCTCGGCACGGGGATCGGGAAGAAGCGTCCCCTCCTCCATGTCCGCAAGGATGCCCGTCAGTCCCTCGGTCAGGACGGCGGCCTCCTCCTCGGTGAGGATGCCCTGCTTTGCCAGCATGGCGGCATGTGCGATGCTCCCCGTAATATCCTGCCGATACATACGGCTGTCAAAGCGGATCGAGGAGTTGAAATCGTCTGCGATCTTATCTGTTTTTCCGGCGGTTCTTCCCGCCCACATCTTTTCCACGGTCATATCTCCCTTAATTTTGGATGGTCTTAAAAACGGGGAAACCGTCCCGTGTGCGCTTGCGCACACGGGACGGTATTCACGGCTTCCCGTTCTTACTTCTTGCCGTTCTTCTCGTCAACGATGGCCTGCACCTTGATCGGCAGTCCAAAGAGGTTGATAAAGCCGGCAGAGTCCTTCTGATCGTAATCGCTCTCACCGAAGGTGGCGATCTCCTCGCTATAGAGCGAGTAGGGGCTCCATACGCCCGCGTTGATCATGTTGCCCTTGTAGAGCTTGAGGCGCACCTTACCCGTAACCGTTTCCTGCGTCTTGGTCACGAAGGCGGAAAGCGCCTCACGCAGGGGGGTGAACCACTGGCCGTTGTAGACCAGCTCTGCAAAGGTGATGGAGAGCTTCTGCTTCTCGTGCATGGTCATCTTGTCAAGGCAGATGCTCTCAAGCACGGAGTGCGCCTTGTAAAGGATGCTTCCGCCGGGGGTCTCATACACACCGCGGCACTTCATGCCGACAAGACGGTTCTCCACGATGTCGAGAAGGCCGATGCCGTTCTCGCCGCCGAGCTTGTTAAGGCCGAGAATGATCTCCTTTGCCGACATTTTCTTGCCGTCAAGCGCGACCGGAACGCCCTTTTCAAACTCGATCTCCACGTAGGTGGGCTTATCGGGGGCGGTGATGGGAGAAACGCCCATTTCAAGGAAGCCGGGCTTCTCGTACTGCGGCTCGTTGCCGGTATCCTCAAGATCAAGTCCCTCGTGCGAGAGGTGCCAGAGGTTCTTGTCCTTGGAGTAGTTGGTCTCACGGTTGATCTTCAGAGGAACGTTATGCGCCTCGGCATAATCGATCTCCTCCTCACGGGATTTGATATCCCACTCACGCCAGGGAGCGATGATGGGCATATTGGGCGCAAAGCGCTTGATGGTCAGCTCAAAGCGCACCTGATCGTTACCCTTACCGGTGCAGCCGTGGCAGATGGCGTCTGGGCCCTCCTTGGGGGCGATCTCGGTCAGTGCCTTGGCGATGCAGGGACGGGCATGGCTGGTGCCGAGGAGATACTCCTCGTAGATCGCGCCTGCCTGCATGGTGGGGATGATGTAATCGTCCACGTACTCGTCGGTCAGATCCAGAACGTAGAGCTTGGATGCGCCGGTCTTGAGTGCCTTTTCCTCAAGCCCCTCCAGCTCGTCTGCCTGGCCTACGTTGCCCGAAACGGCAATGACCTCACAGTTGTTGTAATTCTCCTTGAGCCACGGAATGATGATCGAGGTGTCAAGGCCGCCCGAATAGGCGAGTACGACTTTTTTGATGTTTTTCTTATCCATTGTGTGCCTCCATGAATAACAATTCATTGAATTTGTGTAATTATGCATTTATTATAGCCCATAAAATCGTCTTTGTCAATAGAAAAGGCGTAAAAATATTGCCTTTTATCTTATTATTTTATGGACATTCTGCACAAGAGCCGCTTCTCCTTGAATAATATTCACAAATCATGAATAAAAAACCGCTCTTTTCCTTTGTTTCTGCATACGCGTGTGCGTGCGCGCGCGCGAGGAACGAAAACCACGCGCCCCGTGGGGCGCGTGGTGCTTCCCTGCCGCGCGTTTGCGCGGCAGGGCTTGGAATGCATGATTATTTTGCAAGCTCTGCAAGCTTCTCGTACTTCGCCTTGGCGTTCTCCTCGGACTTGGCAAAGAGCTCCTTTGCTCTCTCCGGGAAGGCCTGTGCAAGACGGGCGTAACGAACCTCGCTTGTGAGGAATGCCTGGTAGTCGCCCGTCGGCTCCTTGCTGTCAAGGATGAAGGGATTCTTGCCCTCTGCCTTGAGAAGCGGGTTGTAACGGAACATCTGCCAGTAGCCTGCCTCCACGGCACGCTTCATCTCGGACTGGCAATTTGCCATACCGCCCTTGACACCGTGCATCTCGCAGGGTGCGTAGCCGATGACGATGGACGGGCCCGGATATGCCTCAGCCTCGGTGAGTGCCTTCATGGTCTGGTTGGCATCAGCACCCATGGCGATCTGTGCTACGTAAACGTAGCCGTAGGACATAGCGATCGCGGCAAGATCCTTCTTACCGATGCCCTTACCTGCGGCGGCAAACTGTGCAACCTGACCGAGGTTGGAGGCCTTGGATGCCTGACCGCCCGTGTTGGAGTACACCTCGGTATCGAATACCATGATGTTGACGTCCTCACCGGATGCGATGACGTGATCAAGTCCGCCAAAGCCGATGTCGTATGCCCAACCGTCGCCACCGAAGATCCAGATGGACTTCTTGGAGAGGTAATCCTTCTCGGCAAGGATAGCGGGAGCTACGGGGCAGCCTGCGGCGGCGGCCTTTTCAAGCTCTGCGATCAGTGCCTTGGTAGCGGGCGCGTTCTTCTTACCGTCGTTCTTGGTTTCGAGATATGCGGCGGCGGCGGCCTTGAAGTCGTCGCTTGCCTTATCGGAGGCGGCCATCTCCTCGACCTTAGCGATCAGCTTGTCGCGGATAGCCTTCTGACCGACGGCCATACCCATACCGTGCTCTGCGTTGTCCTCAAAGAGCGAGTTTGCCCAAGCAGGACCGCAGCCGCTTTCCTTGTTGACGGTGTAGGGCGTTGCGGGTGCGGAGCCGCCCCAGATGGAGGAACAGCCGGTAGCGTTGGAGATATACATTCTCTCACCGAAGAGCTGGGTGATGAGGCGTGCGTAAGAGGTCTCGGCACAGCCTGCGCAGGAGCCGGAGAACTCAAGCAGGGGCTGCTTGAACTGGCTGCCCTTGACGGTCTCTGCAAAGAGCTCGGGCTTCTCGGACACGCTTGCTACGCAGTAGTCGAAGGATGCCTGCTGTGCAGCCTCCTTCTCCTGGGGTACCATCTTCAGCGCGATCTTGTCGGTACCGTCCTTGGCGGCCTTTGCGTTCACAGGGCAAGCCTTAACGCAGAGGGTACAGCCCATACAGTCAAGCGGGCTGATGGCCATGGTGAACTTGTAGTTGGTCTTGATGACCGGCTTTGCGGTGTACTTGGTGTCTGCGGGAGCGGCGGCGGCCTCCTCCTCAGTCAGAGCGAAGGGACGGATGGTTGCGTGCGGGCAGACATACGCGCAGTTATTACACTGGATGCAGTTCTCGGGGATCCAGGTGGGAACCTCAACGGCGACGCCGCGCTTCTCGTAAGCGGCAGAGCCCTGCGGGAAGGTGCCGTCCACGTACTTCTCAAAGGCGGATACGGGGAGGCTGTCACCCTGCATCTTGTTAACGGGAAGCACGATATCGTTGACGTAAGCAACCAGCTCGGGACGCTTGCCGACAACGGAGGCGGCAGCACAGTCACAGCTTGCGGTCTTCCATGCCTCGGGAACGGCAACCTCGTGGAGCGCGTCTACACCGGCATCGATTGCCTTGTAGTTCAGCTCAACGACAGCCTCACCCTTCTTGAGGTAGGACTTCTTGGCCATGTACTTCATGTAGTCGACTGCCTCGGCGATCGGCATGATGTTGGCCAGCGCGAAGAAGGCAGACTGCAGAATGGTGTTGGTTCTCTTGCCCATACCGATCTCGATCGCCTTATCGATGGCGTTTACGGTATAGAACTTGATGTTGTTGTTGGCGATGTACTGCTTGGTCTCGGCGGAGAGGTGGCTATCCAGCTCTGCGTCGCTCCACTGGCAGTTGAGAAGGAAGGTACCGCCGGGCTTTACGTCGTTGACGATCTTGTAGCCCTTGAGCATGTAGGAGGGGTTGTGGCAGGCAACGAAGTCTGCCTTGGTGATATAGTAGGTGGACTTGATCGGATGATCGCCGAAGCGCAGGTGGGAGATGGTCACGCCGCCCGTCTTCTTGGAGTCATACTGGAAGTACGCCTGGATATACTTATCGGTATGGTCGCCGATGATCTTGATGGAGTTCTTGTTGGCACCGACCGTACCGTCGCCGCCAAGACCCCAGAACTTGCAGCTGATGGTGCCTGCGGGCGTAACGTCGGGAGCGGCAGTCTCCTCAAGGGAAAGGCCGGTCACGTCGTCCACGATACCGATGGTGAAGCCCTGCTTGGGCGCATCCTTTGCAAGGTTTGCAAACACGGCAAAGAGGCTTGCGGGAGTTACGTCCTTGGAGCCAAGACCGTAGCGGCCGCCGAATACGGGAATCGCGCGGCCCGTGCGTGCGAGCGCGGTCACAACGTCGAGGTAGAGCGGCTCGCCGAGGGAGCCGGGCTCCTTCGTGCGGTCGAGCACGGCGATCTTCTTAACGGTAGCGGGAATGGCCTCTGCCAGCTTCTCTGCTACGAACGGACGGTACAGGCGAACCTTGATAAGACCGACCTTCTCGCCTCTGGCGTTGAGGTAATCAACGACCTCCTCTGCGGCATCGCAGATAGAGCCCATGGCAACCATTACGCGATCAGCATCGGGTGCGCCGTAGTAGTTGAAGAGCTTATAGTCGGTACCGAGCTTGGCGTTGACCTTGTCCATGTACTCCTCAACGATCGCGGGGAATGCATCGTAGAACTTGTTGCAGGCCTCGCGGTGCTGGAAGAAGATGTCACCGTTCTCGGCAGAGCCGCGGAGCACGGGATGCTCGGGGTTGATGGCGCGTGCGCGGAAGGCGGCGATGGCATCCATGTCCACCATCTCGGCAAGATCGGCATAATCCCAAGCCTCGATCTTCTGGATCTCGTGCGAGGTACGGAAGCCGTCAAAGAAGTTCAGAACCGGAACGCGGCCCTTGATGGTAGCGAGGTGTGCAACGGCACCGAGATCCATGATCTCCTGTGCGTTGGTCTCTGCCATCATGGCAAAGCCGGTCTGACGGCAGGCATATACGTCGGAGTGGTCGCCGAAGATGTTGAGTGCGTGAGAAGCAACGCAACGGGCAGACACGTGGATAACACAGGGAAGAAGCTCACCTGCGATCTTGTACATGTTGGGGATCATCAAAAGAAGACCCTGCGATGCGGTATAGGTGGTGGTCAGCGCGCCTGCGGCCAGAGAGCCGTGCACGGCGCCTGCGGCACCTGCCTCGGACTGCATCTCCACAACATTCACGTTCTGGCCGAGAATGTTCTTGGCGGGCTCACCAAAGATGTTTTTGTCGGATGCCGACCAGGTGTCGGTAACCTCAGCCATCGGGCTGGAAGGGGTGATCGGATAGATAGCAGCCACTTCGGTGAACGCATAGGATACGTGCGCCGCCGCGGTGTTACCGTCCATGGAAATTTTTCTTCTTCCCATTTTACGTTTTCCTCCGTTTTTATAAAAAATTTTTTGATAAACAACCAAAGAGGATCGCTTGCACGATCTCCAACCTATATAATAACACAAGCAGGCTCAAATTGCAAGAGAGTTTGTTGTTTTTTCTACGATTTTCGCAAATTTCGCGCACGCCCTTCCTCTTTTTTCGGTTTTGGCTTGACAGGCGCGCCCACTTGCGGTAAAATAAGGAGAGAAAATCATGCCGCGGCGCGAAAAACGGCGGCGGCAGAACAGGAGTTTACATGTTTCTTGACAAAAAGGTGGTCTTCTCGGGCGTTCAGCCGTCGGGAAACCTGACGATCGGTAACTATCTCGGCGCGATCAAGAATTTCGGCGCGTTTTCGGAGGAATATCACTGCTTCTACTGTGTGGTGGATATGCACGCCATCACGGTGCGCCAGGTTCCCGCCGCGCTCCGCAAGAGCACCTACGATACGCTGGCACTCTATATCGCCGCAGGGCTTGATCCCGCAAAAAATACACTCTTCGTGCAGTCCCACGTGCCCGCACACGCCGAGCTTGGCTGGATCCTTGACTGCTTTACCATGTTCGGTGAGCTTTCCCGCATGACGCAGTTCAAGGACAAGAGCCAGAAAAACGCGGACAACATCAATGCAGGTCTCTTTACCTACCCCTCCCTGATGGCGGCGGATATTCTTCTTTATCAGACAGAGCTTGTGCCCGTCGGCATCGACCAGAAGCAGCATCTGGAGCTTGCGCGCGATATTGCGGGCCGCTTCAATGGCCTTTACAGCGACACCTTTGTGGTGCCGGAGGGCTATATTGCGCCGCAGGCCATGAAAATCATGTCGCTTGACAATCCGCTCTCCAAGATGTCAAAATCCGACAAGAACCAGAACGCCGTTGTCTACATCCTTGACTCGAAGGACGATATCATCCGCAAGTTCCGCCGCGCCGTCACCGACTCGGGCAGCGAGGTCTGCCGTGGCGAGGGCAAGGAGGGCATCTCGAACCTTATGACCATCTACGGTGCCTTTACCGGCAAGAGCGACGAGGAGATCGTGCGCGAATTTGCAGGCCGCGGCTACGGCGACTTCAAGCTGGCCGTGGGCGAGGCGTGCGCGGACGCGCTGGCACCCGTGCAGGCGGAGTTTGCCCGTCTGATCGCCGACAAGGGATACCTTGAGGGCGTGATGAAGGCAGGTGCCGAGGCCGCCGCCTACGCCGCACGCAAGACGCTCTCTAAGGTCAAGCGTAAGCTCGGCTTTGTGACGCTGTAAACAAAAAAACCGCACC
>JAZOOW010000018.1:0-7061 GCA_045655145.1 Eubacteriales bacterium
GAATCTAGTCCATCCGTGTGGGCTTTTGTCATTCTCCCACAAGGAGGGAGCGATCCGTGCCGCGAAGGGCAAGGTTTACATTCTTAAATCGGCGATCCTCGCTGACGTCACGGAGAACGGTCAGAAAGGGTGGAATATCGGGAGTCTCCTCCTCCGAGGACAGCTCGATCTCCAGCGTGGCGTGCTTTTGCCAAAAGGGGTAGATATCCACCTCGCACACGCCCTTCCCGTACGGAATGGCGTACCGCCGCTTTTGGATCGGACAGCGTTCGGGATCTGCCTCACGCAAAAGCGCCGCGTAGCGGTCCGGGGTGATCTCATATTCCTCCTCAAGGGCGGTGAGGGCGTTGAGGCGGGTTTTCTCCGTATAGATGAGGCGCGTGCATCCGTTCTCCGTCAGCCGCCGCACGCGGCGCGTTTTTCCCTTGGGTGCTTGAAGATAGGTCTGCTCGATCTCCTGCACGCGCACACCGGCCTCGGCGGCGAGAAGCGTTTCGCGCGGTCTTTCTATGAGATATTTCCGCTCGATCTCGAGCGGAATGTGTGTATCATGCATGCTTGTCTTCATCTCCCTCTGTCACTTGGTCAGTCCTTGCTTTTTTGTGATAGAAAAGCATGCCGATGCCCATGATCACGGCAAAAACGATCAGGTAAAAGAGCACGGGAAAGGAAAACTCACCACGGGCGGCGGCCGCCTGATATTTGGAAATGCCGTGTGCATAAAGGGCGGCAAAGATCATAAAGGCAGAGGCGAGGATCGCCAGCAGAGGGAAGCATATATTGCGCAGCTTATTCTCACGTCCGTGCTTCCGCATAAATGCAATAAAAATGGGGATATAGAAGGCATATACGGTAATGACGGGCAGCTCCGAGGAATCAAAGCTGAAGATGCCGAAGATCGGCGTGGGCATCAGATTGGCCCCGTAAAAATAGAAGAGCCAGAAGGCGCAGATAAACAGCCCCATGATCCCCGAGTTGATGGGCATGTTGGTGGATCGGTCAACCGAGGCGAAGATGTCGGGACGGGGTCCGTTGCCACGCACCGCGATGGAATACATTGAGCGCGTGGAGGCCAGCATCAGGCCGTTGAGCGTACCAAGGCAGGAAATGACCACAAACACGTTGAGGAGCGTGCCTGCCACATTGCCGAACAGATTACGGAAGGCGGTCTGTGCGCCGCCCGTCATGAGCTCGTCCACGCTGGCAACGCCCGCAAGGCCGACATAATACGTAATGTAAACGATGATGATGATCAAGGAGCCGCCGACAAGCGCAATGGGAAGATTGCGCTTGGCATCCCGCAGCTCGGCATTGATAGAGGTGGCGATGACCCAGCCCTCATAGGCAAAGGCGGTTGCCACGGTTGCGGAAAAGAGCGCACCGCCGTCCATGCCGCCGACGCCCGAGGCCGTGAAGGCCGCAACTGTATTGCCGTTGACAAGGCCAACGACCGTGCCGACAACAGCCACCAAAATCAGAGGCACCAGCTTAACGAAGGTGGTACCCACCTGAAATTTACCGCTGATACGCGGTGCCAGCACGTTGACGAGACAGGAAAGGCAGAGATAAACGCCTGCAAGGACCATGGTCATGCCGCTTGTGGGATCGTTTTCTCCAAAAAGCGCGACTGTATAGCGTGCACTCACCCAAGCCAGAACCGAGGTCATGCTGGGATAGTAGATAGTTGTAACGAACCACCCCACGAAATAGCCGTAGCGCGATCCGACCGTTTCCTCTGCGTAGTCAATGATTCCGTTGATCCGCACATAGCGGCGTGCCAGCACGGAAAAGGCAAGGATCGCGAGCACCATGGCCATACCGCCAAGGAGCCACGCCAAAATACCCAGCGGCATATTGCCGTTTGTGTGTATCAAGATATCCTGTGCCTTGAAAAAAACACCCGAGCCGATCACAATGCCAACGACCATGCAGATCGCCGTGAGAAGCCCGTAGCGTTTTTGAAGCGGTTGATTGTCCATAAAAAGCCTCCTGAAGGGGGATCGTTTATATAGTGAATACTTCAATATTATAACACAGCCGCAGGGATTTGAAAAGGGGATATTCAAAACTCTTTTCCGTGGGGTTCAGAGCTTGAAGGACAAGCTCTCAAACGATTTTTTCTTAAAATCTTATATATTGGTACAAAATCGGCGAAAATACTCATAATTTGAGTATTGACAAATACTCAATCTTTGAGTATAATATTAGGGCACCCTTTCAAAGCAGCCATTTTTTAACCAAGGAGGAAGATCTTGCAAAAAAGCACTCTTTATTCGATCATTCTGTTTTTCAGCAGTCTTTTCACATTGATCGGCTCCGGTGTAGCGGCCTATTTTTTGCTTGTTCCGGAGCACCGTGATGTGATCACCGTACAAATGGAGCACCTTGTTGAGGAAGAAACCGATCAGACTATCAGCTTTACCGCCCTCTCCTTGTACCCGGGAGCTGAATGCACCTATACGCTGGAGCTTGTGGGAGAAGCGGGAACCGTATATGACCTCTTCATTTCTTTTACGGATGAAGGCTCCTCTCTGACAGAATACCTGTATGCAAGGCTTGTGCTGGACGGGAGTGTGCTTTGTAACGAGCCGCTTTCCACACTTCTTTCGGACGGATGGATGTCCTCGCTTACCGTTACCGCGCGTGGCGAGACCCTCCCCTTGACCGTCACCTATTACATACCCTATGAGATCGGCAACGAGGCACAGGGGGCAGAGGCAAGCTTCCTGCTCTCCCTGCGTGCTGAGCACGGTGACCCGTCATGAGCCGTACCGCAAAAAAAGTCGGGGAGAGCCTTTTCGGGATCTTCCTTTGGGTATTTTTGCTTCTCGCGCTTCTCTCACTTGTGCTTACTCTCATTTCGAGGAAGGATGAGGACGGCACCGCCGAAATCTTCGGATATCAGATGCGCATCGTCACCTCCGACTCCATGGCGGCATGCGAGGAAACCGACGTTTCCGCCTACGAGATCGGGAGCATCCCCATCCGCTCTATGGTTTTTGTATCCTTACTTCCCGAGGAAAACACCGATGCGTGGTACCGTTCCTTACAGGTGGGCGACGTGTTGACCATCCGCTATGTATACACGCATCAGGTTACCATCACGCACCGCATCACCTCGATCACAGAGAAGGAAACGGGCGGCTTTATAATCTCCCTTGCCGGAGATAACAAGGCGGGAGGCACCGAGCAGCTGTATCAGACGATTGATACCTCTATCCCCAACAGCATGAACTACGTCATCGGCAAGGTGACACATCACAGCTATCTGCTTGGCTTTCTTGTCAGCATCATGAAAACACCGCTCGGCATGATCTTTACCGTGATACTTCCTTGCCTGATCATCATCCTCCGAGAGATTCTGCGGATCATTGACATCCTGCAGACCGATAGGCGCAGACAGCTGGCAGAGATGCAGGTAAGCAAGGATGCCGAGCTTGCAAGCCTGCGCGCCAGATTGGCCGCCCTGGAGGAGCAAAATGAAAAGCGACCGACCGAAGGAGATGACACCGCACCGTGAGAATTGCGATTTTGATATTTATATGCCTTGCTGCTCTTTTATCTCTCTGCACCCTCATCGGCACCGGCGCAGAGCTGATCATAAAGGGAGCGCGGTCGCGCAAGGCGGTACCGTCGGAGAAAAAGAAAGACCGTTCGCCCGAATGTAAAGCCCCTGCTCCTATGCCTACCCCTGCTCCCATCCAAGCTCCGCCATCCGTGCCGCGTGAGGAAACAGGCGAAGAACGGGAGGCGGCACCCGTTATTCTGCCGCCTCCCGTGCCGCAGATCGATGCCGAAAAGGCCGATCTGCTCCTGCCTGACGAGCTTGCCCTACGGGCAACCGTTACCGAGCGGGGCGGCGGTAGCGGATACCGTGTCTGTATCAATCTCGGAGAGATCAACCGCCATTTTACAGCGGGAGATACCGTTACGTTGCAGAGCCTCCGCGAGCGCGGGCTGATCGAGGCGCGCGCCATGCGCCTCAAGATCCTCGCGGGCGGCGTGCTGGATAAGCCCCTGACCGTAAAAGCCGATGCCTTTTCCGTCCAGGCGATCAAAATGATCGAGCTGACGGGCGGCCGGGCGGTGCTACTTATTGATTGAACGCCCCTTAGCCTACTTAGGCTAGGGTAACAGAAGCGAAAAGAACCCGCCGCGGAGCCGGGATTTTCGGCTCGTTTCGGCTTGTCGTCCTTGCTTGATGAATATATTATCAAGCCTTTTGACGATGATACGGCAAAAATTTGCCTTCCCAAATCGGGGTCGTTTCGCTTCTGTTACCCTAGGGCTTCAATATAGATCATATGCGAGAAAGGAGGAGAAAACGTTGAAAGGTAAGCGAGCTTTACTGGTATCCCTTTCCATCATTATGCTTTGTATGACGGTGGTCATCGGCATGACCTATGCCATTTTTACCGATTCCGTATCGGTGAGAAACCACTTGAAGGCCGGAAATCTTTCGGTTGCGCTGACAAGAACAAGCCTGAAATACTGTGTCTTGGACAAGGACGGCTATCTCGTTACTCAAACGGTTGAGGATGACGTGAGCTTTACCGAGAGCACCGAGGAAAATGTATTTGGCATCGCTTCGGCGGATGTCATGATCGCCCCCGGCAGCTACTTTGATGCGACGCTGAAGATCGAAAACAAGGGAAGCGTTGCTTTCACCTATCAGATCGAATTTGAGATGATCGGCGATGCCAACGCCCTTGCAGAGCAGCTGGAGGTCACGGTGACACATGCAGACGGCACAAAAACCACCAAAATGCTGAGCGAGCTGACCGACGGTCTGACGATCGATGCCGGCAGCATGGCGGGGACGGACAAGGAACAAAGCTTTTCCGTGATGATCAAATTCACGGATGACAGCAACAACAACGCAGCAAAAGCGCAAACAGCCGCCTTTGACATCATCGTCACGGCCGTACAGGCCACAAAAGGCACATCCTGATCCGCAATCGGACACGGTGGCAGGGATAGCACCGTGATCTGTCCACACATTATCCCATCCGCTTTTGAAGAAAGGAATACATACCATGAAAAAGAAGGCATTACTTTCCTCGATTCTGTCGATCATGCTCTGCCTGAGCCTGATCACGGGATCTACCTTTGCTCTGTTTACAAGCGAAAGCAAGGTCAATGTAGCTGTTACAGCAGGCAATGTTGAAGTCGTTGCAACCGTCGAAAACATCATTGTCAGCTCTACCCTCGGACAAAATCTTAAGGAAACTTCCGCAACATTCAATTCCACAGACAACACGATCACCCTCGACAAAATAGTCCCCGGCGACGTTGTTTCTTTTGATCTCAGACTCACAAACAACAGTGATGTAACTATTAGCTACAGAACCGTTATCTCTAAGGTCTCAGATGCAGGTCTTTGGGATGGACTTAAGGTGACTATCGACGAAGCTGAATACGACGGTAAGATCAAGAGATCTGAATGGGCGCAAACCGCTCCCGGCTCGGAAGATATTCTGGTTCATGTTGTAGTTGCTCTTCCCGAGGAAGCAGGCAATGAGTACAGAGGCACCTCCTGCACCCTTGCATATACCATCGAGGCAGTTCAGGGTAACGTTGATACCAATGCTATTGCAGACGATGCGGCAGATCTTTCCGACATCCTCGGCAGCGGAGAAGACGTCTTTTTGACAAACGATTTTGATTTCAGCGCCAATGACACCACCGCAAACAGCGGTTACGGCAAGACCGGCCTTTCGGTTAAGGGCGGCACACTTAACGGAAACGGTCACACCGTTAACGTAACGAATGCGAATTCTACATGGGACTGTGCGATCCATACCACAGGCGGTATCATCAAAAATCTTACCGTTTCCGGTGCTATGCGCGGTATCTTTATGGGCTCTGCTACCTCCGACCTTTTGATTGATAACGTTGTATTCACGGATGTTATTTATACTTTCAATTCCGACGGAGGCAGCAAGGATTATTCCGTAACCATCCAAAACTCCACGCTCTATGGATGGACCAGCTTCTCGGACGTTCACAAATCCGTTGATTTCATCAACTGCACGTTCGCCGAGGGTAACGGCTACGCATTCTGCCGTCCCTATAACGCGACCACATTTACCAATTGCGTATTTGAAGAAGGCTTTGAGATTAATGCGAGAAACAATGTTATCTTCAATAATTGCTATTATGGCGATACCCTCATTACATCTGAGAACATTTCCTCGCTTGGACTTATGGTTAGCACTGATCCTGCCCTTGTAACCGTTAAGGATTATACCGTTGTAAACGGCATCTATCACGCAACCACCTCTAACGGTATTGACCAAGCCATTGATGACGGTGCTACCACCATCTCTCTCGGCAAAGGCAACTACATCATTCCCGATTCCGCGCAGGGCAAAACGCTGACCATCATCGGTAACGGTGAGACCGTTGTTGCTACTCAGGATGACGGTTCTTATGAGGGTTGCGATTACAGCCTTGACGGTGCAACCGTAACCTTTGAAAACATTACCATCAATACCGATAGCGCCACCTATACGGGCTATGCAAGACTCAATGCAACCTATAACAACTGCACCATCAACGGTACATATACCCTTTACGGCAACAGTGAGTTCAACAACTGCACCTTTAACGTTTCCGGCGATGTTTACAACATCTGGACGTGGGGCGCTGAAAATGCAACCTTCAATGACTGCACCTTCAACTCCGACGGCAAGGCATTGCTTCTTTACGGAACCGTAAATACCAATCTTACAGTGAATGGCTGTACCTTCAACGATAACGGCGGCTTGCCCGATCTGAAGGCCGCTATCGAGATCGGAAATGACTATAATAAGTCCTACACCCTGACCGTAACCGATACCGTTGTCAACGGATACGAGATCAACGACAAGGGCATCTCCACCGGCACGACGCTGTGGGCAAACAAAAACTCCATGTCCACCGATAACCTGTCGGTGACGGTAGACGGTGTGAAGGTTTATTGATCGGCATTGCCGACCCCTCATTTTCTGCTTGTGCAGAGAGTATCTTATAAAAACCGACCGATCCTGCAAAGGAAGAGGCGGGGTTTTTAGGGAGAA
>JAZOOW010000019.1:0-8731 GCA_045655145.1 Eubacteriales bacterium
CCGCTCGTTCCTTCTCCTTCTTTCGCGGGAGCACCAAGGCGCTCCCCTACCGCTGCGGCGGACTTCCTCACCGCTAAAGCTCTTTTGAACCCCGCCACTATGGCGGGGTTTTCGTTTTGTAAGAAAACAGGAAGCACCCCGTGGGGTGCTTCCTGTTTTATAGTTTTTTGATCGCTTAAATCGGCTTTGCGTTGGCGAGCAGATACTTTTCCGCCTCGGCCGACCAAAGGCCGTTATGCTTCCCAACGATCTTTGCAAGCTCTGCGAGCATCGGATCGTCCTTCCCCAGCTCCTCCAGATCCCAAAGGGCAACGAGGGGCATGCTGATCTGGTTATAGATGAGCTTCTTGCCGCCGGGGATCTTCGGCAGGTTCAGCGTGGTGTCCACGACCGCATCAAGACCGCCGACATGGGTAACGAGTGCCGCGGGGTTGAGCTTACCCTCACCAAACATTCTGACCGCATCACGCATATCGTTGGTATTGCCTGCATTCGTGCCCACGACGTGAGTGGCATTGTAATGCACGTTGAAGAAGTTGAATTCCGCCTTGAAGCGGCTGTCGGTCGGACCTGCGAAGAAGTTCAGGCATCCGTCATACGCAAGGATCTCATCCGCCTGCTCCACAAGCGGCTTTACGGGGGCAAAGCAGATGACATCGTTGTAGCCCGTGCCGCCCGAAAGCGCGCGCAGATGCTCTACGGGGTCTGCAAGCTTGCCTGTGTTGACATAGTGAAGCTCGATGCCCAGCTCCTTCGCGTGTTCAACGGTGAAGATGCTTGCCGCACGGTCAAGACGAGCCTGGTCAATATCGGTCACGACGAGGAGAGAGGGCTTTCTGTCCGCGTGGAGCGCGTAGTCGATCGCGCCCAGCCCCATCGGGCCAACCGATGCAAGGAGCGCAAGCTTGCCGCCCTCTACGATGCCCATCTGATGCTCGTAGCAGCCTGCCTTTGTATGATACATCGCCTTGAAGGTGCCGATCACACAGCTGATCGGCTCTGCAAGCGAGCCGTAAAAATAGGTATCGGAGTCGTATTTCAAAAGGCAATCGCTGAGAAGCGTTTCGATCGGAATGTTCGCGTACTGCGTGTCGCCGCCGCACTCGGGGTAGGAATAGCCGGGGGCCAGAAGCGAGCCCTTATAATAATGTGCGGGCTGAATCGAAAACTTGTCACCAACCTTGTATTTGTGCTGCCAATTCTCACCCACCTCAATGATCTCGCCGCAGAACTCGTGTCCTACGATGGTGGGGTTTTCCGCCACGTTATCGGGAACTCTCTTATGGTCACCGCCCTCAACGGCGGCCTTGTAGGTGCTCATGCAGAGCGAATCGGATACGACCTTGACTCTGACTCCGTCAGGGCCGATGGGCGAGAGCTCAAGCTCGTCCAGCCGCAGATCCATTTTTCCGTGTATGCGAACTGCTTTCGTTTTCATTGTGCATTCCTCTCTCCATTAAAAATTTCGCTCCCGCTCAACAAGCTCCCACGCCTTATCCACAAGGTGACGGAATTCAGGCTTGGCAAGGGCGGGACATATCATGCTCTGGCGCGAGGAATTGACGTCCTCGCCCGAGATCTCGGTCATGCCATACTGCTTGCAAAGTGTCTGGAGGCGTACGATCTGCGCGGGCGTGTTGCGCGCAGGCATATAGGTGATCGCCCTGACGCCCTCTGCCTTCAGCATATCGAAAAGCTCCTCAAGAAAGTCGTCCTCAAATTTTTGCGCCTTTTTATCCCCTGTCGGCGACTCGGAAACGTCACCGAGATAGGGATAGCAAAGAATGGCACCGACCTCGTCTGCAAGGCGTACAGCCTCGGCAAGCGTCATGCACTCATCCGTTGCGGGGATATAAATTTTTTCAACAAGGCTTGCCTTCAGAACCCCAAGGAGATCGTAAAGAAAATGCGGATTTTCCCGATCGGAAAGCTGTACCCTTTGCTTGTCTGTCAGCGGGATCTGCAAGCGGTCACGGATGAAATCCGCGCACGCTTCCCTGCCTGCCGTATCGACGATCCGTTTGCTCAATGCGTAAAGCAGATGCCGCTCGGTCACCGAGCCTCCCTCCGCATACAAGGATATGGGCAAAACGTCCCGCTCGAAATCCAGCGCAAGACCGAAGGGGGACATAAGTTCATTGATCTTGTCCAGCATCCTGCGGTTGCGCGCGTTGCGCCGCTCACGCAAGGGGGCAAAGACCTCCCCAAGCCGCGCAAAGCTGCTCTGCGGTACACTGTGGATCGCCATATAGGCAATCCCGGCCTGATCGGGGCTGTTGAGGCGTCTGTCCGCCATCACGGTACCGGCAAGGCTCACGCGGCATTCCATGCCGCAGGTCGTCCCGATTCCCGCGATCTCGCCCGCCCGACGGAACTCCTCCGCACCGCCGATGCTGTCGTGATCCATGATGCCCGCCGTTTCAAGTCCCTCGGCACGCGCCATATAGACGGCGGCGGTGGGGGAGTAGGGCGAGAAGGAATAGGTCGTATGTATGTGGTTATTTGCATATTCGGGCTTTACAGCAGGGCGCGTTTTTTCCTCGGTGATAAGCCTTTGGAGGTTAAAAAGCCGTTCCTCCGCGCTGTCTGCATTGAGGAGATGCAGCTTGTCCTGCAATTCAACGAATTTACTCATGGCTTTAGCTTAGCATCGTCTGGCCGCCGGTAACCGGAATGGCCTGCCCTGTTTCATAGGTCTGCTCCACGCAGTAAAATACCGCCTTGGCTACGTCAACGGGGGTACATCCGCGGTGGATAGGCGATTTTGCAAGATAGAATTTCTTAACGTCCTCAACCGTCTTGGCACCGGGCACCTTGCCTGCATTCAAATACTGCACGAAAAGGCCGCGCTCGGGATCGCTCCACAGGGGACCGTCATAGAAATTGCCGGGGCATACGGCGTTGATCTTGATCCCGTATTCCACAAGCTCCAGTGCAAAGCTCTGGGTAAGTCCGATACCCCCGAACTTGCCGCCTGCATAGGCAAAATTATTCTTTGAGCCGGTAAGACCGGATTTGGAGTTGATCTGAATGATGTCATACCACGCGTCGGGATCTGCCTCATGCTGTGCCTTCATGATCTCCGAGGCGTATTTGACGCAGTAGTAGTAGCCGTTGTAGTTGACCTTGGTCACAAACTCAAACTGCTCGGGGGTCAGCTCCTCAAGGCTGCCCGCCTTCAAAACACCTGCGTTTGCGATGAATATATCCATGCCGCCAAACGCCTCGACCGTACGGATGGCAAGCTCCTCGACCGATGTGGGAGAACTGACATCCACACGGATACCTACCGCGCGTTCGCCGAGCTCCCTTGCGGATGCCGCGGCAAGCTCCTCGTTAATATCGGCAAGGACAACACTTGCACCCTCGCGATAAAGCTCCTTTGCGATGCCAAGGCCAAAGCCCTGCGCACCGCCTGTCACCACCGCAATTTTACCTCCAAGACGACCCTTGGCAGTCGGTCTTATTTTTACGTTTTTCTTGGCAAGCTCTTTTGCTTCTGTTAAATTCATATGCTACTCCCTCCGCGAGCGGCGTGAGAAGATCGCTCTGCGCGCCTCGCTTGTAACTTAATATATTCTCGGTATATTATACTACAAAACAAATGGAATGTCAAGGTGATAAGGAGGTGTTGTTGCGGATAAAAAGCAAAAAAAGATGAAAATGATGCTTGTGAGGGTACGGGAATCCGCCGAGGCCGGATACCCTCGCCCTGCGCCTGAAGAGCAAGCTCCTCGATCTTCGGGCGGGGTATGCGAACCCATGCGTATGCGGCAAGCCGCATACGCTTCTTCGATTCCGCGCGCGGAATCGGCAAAACGAAAAAGAGGCACACTGTGGTGTGCCTCTTTTTCGTTTGGTGGCCCGTACGGGAATCGAACCCATGTTTTCGCCGTGAGAGGGCGATGTCTTAGCCTCTTGACCAACGGGCCGTCTTTAACAACGGGCTTATTATATCACAGACTTTTGTAAATTGCAAGGGGTTTTTGAAAAAAAATAAAAATATTCTGATTTTTTCCTTCCTTTTCCTCCCTTTTTTTCCATGGATATGCTTTCCTGTTTTTGAAAAAGCCCCGTTCCATTTGCCTTTCCACCATTTTTTACTTTTGTGGGATGGAAAAGACTTCCTCTCCTTCCAATCTTCGCGCCTTGTGCAACGCAGGAAAAAATGCTACAATATGGTTACGGACATGACGTCCGAATCCAACCGAAGGAGGTTTTTATGAAGAAACGACGTTTTTGCCGTTTTCTTGTTGCCGCTGTGACACTCCTCTCCATGCTTACGGTCTTTACCGTCAGCACGGGGGCTGTCAGCGCATGGCCGCGCGGTAGCGTGACCGACCGTATACATACACACTATGAAAATATTCCTGTGACTGTAGACGGCGGCGCACGCATCACCGATTGCTATCTCATCAATGAAACGACCTACGCACCCCTGCGCTCCGTTTGCGAGGCCTTTATTAAGGATGTCAAGATTTCCTTTGATGCGAAAACAAGAACGGCAAGCGTGTCTGCATCCGGCATTTGGATGAGTGTCAGCGATAACGCCCATTATCTGGTGGCCAACGGCCGCTACCTGTATACCGACACTCCCATCCTGATCCTGGATGACGGACGCACCTACGTACCGATCCGTCTTTTGGCACAGGCACTTGGCGTAGACGTCAGCTGGAACGCCGCACGGCGGAGCGTGCATGTTTCGGGAAGCCTGCGGCCGATCCTCTCCGGCAAGGAGTTTTATGACGAGGACGAGGTCTATTGGCTCTCCCGCATCATCTCCGCCGAGAGTCGCGGCGAGCCGCTTCTCGGACAGATTGCCGTTGGTAACGTGGTGCTCAATCGCGTGAAAAGCACCGAGTACCCGAACACCATCTGGGGCGTGATCTTTGACCGCCGTTATGGCGTTCAGTTCTCTCCCGTGCTGAACGGAACGGTCTATAACGAGCCGTACTATCTTTCCGTCGTGGCGGCCAAGCTGTGTCTTGAGGGTGTTACGGTATCCGAGGATGTGCTGTTCTTTTATGCACCGCATCTTGCAACATCCTTCTGGATCCCGAACACGCGCCCGTACGCCTTCCGCATTCAGTCGCATTATTTCTTCTACTGAGAAAATGAAAAAGAGATACTTGCATTTCGGCAAAAAGTATTGTATAATGAAAATTGGTGAAACAATATTATATAATACTGAGGTATTACATCATGGTATACAAGATGAACATTGCCGGACTGGAAAGGGATCTCAAGGTCTGCCCGCTGAACGATGAGCTGTCGATCGCGGCATTCATCCTCTTTGGTGACGTGGAGCTGACAGAGGCCTGTGCCGCTGCGCTCCTTAAAAAGGCACCGGAGTTTGATGTCATGATCACGGCAGAATCCAAGGGCATTCCGCTCATCTACGCGATGGCGCGCCTTGTCGGGCAAAATCGCTACATCCTCGCACGCAAGGGCGTGAAGGTCTACATGACCGATGTGGTGAAGTGTGATGTGTCCTCCATTACCACACAGCATCCGCAAACGCTCTACCTTGACGGCGATGATGCGGCCTACTTAAAGGGCAAGCGTGTCCTGATCGTAGACGATGTCATCAGCACAGGCAATTCTCTGTCGGCACTGGAGAGCCTTGTCGAGCAGACAGGCGGTTGCATCGTTGGCAAAATGGCTGTTTTAGCGGAGGGTGACGCACAGGGTCGTGCGGATATCACCTATCTGGAGCCTCTTCCCCTTCTGCATTCGGACGGGACGCCGATCCTGTAGCCTAAGTGGACTCGAACCAACAAGGTTTTCGGCGGCAACAGCTTCGCCTATCCTGCGGCAAAAATTCTTGCAATATCTGCATATTGCTACGCATTTTTCCCTTGTCTATCCGAAGTATTTGCTCACCGAAAACTGCGCGCACCCCTCACCGAAGGAATTTTTGATGGATTTTGGCGGCGCGAGGTGCAGAAAAGTGTGGACTTTTTAAGGCGAGTGACGCCGAAAGACGCAAAAATTCGTCGACGAGGGGCTTATCAGTTCGAGCCCGCTTAGGCTAATCAAACGAAAGCACCTCTGCGCATAGGCACCGCAGGGGTGCTTTTTACGTTCCCCGAAAAATTCTTTTCCAAAAATTATTTTTTGGCTTGCACCCTGCACAAAAAAATGCTATAATAAATGTGTTATGGTATTGCGCCATCAGGATGGGAGGACAGAACATGAAGCTCGGCTTTGACAGCGAAAAATATCTATCCATGCAGTCGGCAAGGATCGAGGAGCGCATCCGCGAATTTGGCGGCAAGCTCTATCTCGAGTTTGGCGGCAAGCTTTTTGACGATTTCCACGCCGCGCGTGTTCTTCCGGGCTTTGCCCCCGACAACAAGATCAAAATGCTGGAAACGCTGAAGGACCGCGCAGAGATCCTGATCGTCATCAGCGCGTTGGACATTGCCAAAAACAAGGTGCGTGCCGATCTTGGCATTACCTACGATGCGGATGTTCTCCGCCTGATCGATATTTTCCGCTCTTACGGGCTGTACGTGGGCTCTGTCGTACTCACCAAGTTCACCGAGGACAACGAGCCTGCCAAGGATTTTCAAAAGCGGCTTGAAAAGCTCGGCCTCCCCGTATACCGCCACTACCCGATCAAGGGCTACCCGAACGACATCGCCCACATCATCAGCGATGAGGGCTACGGCAAAAACGAATATATTGAAACCACACGCGACCTCGTTGTAGTCACCGCCCCCGGCCCGGGTAGTGGCAAGATGGCCGTGTGCCTGTCCCAGCTTTACCATGAATTTAATCGCGGTAAAAAGGCGGGCTACGCGAAATATGAGACCTTCCCGATCTGGAATCTCCCCCTCATGCACCCCGTCAACGTGGCCTATGAGGCGGCCACAGCCGACCTCAATGACGTAAACATGATCGACCCGTGGCATCTGGCCGCATACGGAGAATCCACCGTCAACTATAACCGCGACGTGGAGATCTTCCCTGTGCTGAACGCGATGTTTGAGAAGGTCATGGGTGCTTCCCCCTACCGTTCCCCCACCGATATGGGTGTAAACATGGTAGGCTATTGCATCTCGGATGACGAGGTATGCTGTGAGGCTTCCCGTCAGGAGATCCTTCGCCGCTACTACAAGGCATTGGTCAGTGAGATCAAGCATCACAAGGAGAGCACCGAATCCGACAAAATCGCCCTCCTCATGCGCAGCCTGCAAATTGACGTGAACGACCGTGCCGTGGCCGTGGCCGCGCGCACGCGCGCCGCTGAAAAGAACTGCCCTGCCGCCGCCATTGAGCTGCCCGACGGGCGGATCGTGACGGGGCGCACGACCGACCTTTTCGGTTGCTCAGCCGGCATGATCCTCAATGCGCTTAAAACGCTGGCAGGCATTGACGATGCGGTCAAGCTGATCGACCGTGCCTTTATCGTTCCCGTGCAGGAGCTGAAAACCAAATACCTCGGCGGAAAGAACCCACGCCTCCACGTGGATGAAATGCTGGTGGCACTTTCCTCCTCCGCCTCCTTCAACCCCACGGCGCGCGCCGCCATGGAGCAGCTCCCGAAGCTGGCGCACTGCGAGGCACACACCACCGTCATCCTCTCGCATATTGACGAAAAGATGTTCCGTCAGCTCGGTATCCGTCAAACCTCCGAGCCCGTTTACCGTGACAAGACACTGTATCACGAATAAAAGAAATGCGATCTGCAACAGCAGATCGCATTTCTTTGTTTTCACAACACACGGGGTGCCACTTTTTATTGAGAGAGAAGTTCTTCAGCCTTCTTCAGTGCCTCGTCGATCTTGGAAAGATCCACGCCGCCGCTCATAGCACTGTCGGGACGTCCGCCTCCGCGGCCACCCGTAACGGCACTGACCTCACGCAGGATATTGCCTGCATGAGCACCTGCCTTGACCGCCTCTGCGCCGCAGCAGGCCATAAAGTTGAGCTTGCCGTCGTTGACGAGGGCAAACACGGCCACCATATCGGGATGCTCTGCACGGATGCTGTCACAAATATTGCGTGCGGCGTCTGCCTTCATTTCCAGACGTGCGGTGAGAAGCTTGTATGCGCCGACCTGCTTGGCTCCGTCGATAATGGCGGAGAGCTTGGCGGCCGAGAGCTTGGCATTCACCGACTCAAGCTCACGCTTCAGCTCCTTCAGCTCACCCTCGAGCTGGTGAGCACGCTTTTCAAGATCGGCAGGGTTGGCTACCTTGAGGGCGCGTGCGGTCGCACCGATGAGGGCATCACGCTTGGCGATCAGGGAGAGAACGCCCGAGCCTGTGGTTCCCTCAATGCGGCGGACACCTGCCGCCACAGAGCTTTCGGATACGATCTTAAAGAGCGCGATATGCGCGGTGTTTTCTACGTGCGTGCCGCCGCAGAGCTCAGTGGAGAAATCACCCATGCGCACGACGCGCACGATCTTACCGTATTTCTCGCCAAAGAGTGCCATTGCGCCAAGCTTTTGTGCCTCCTCGATCGGCATTTCGGTCATAGAGCCCGGCTCTGCCGCGAGGATATGCGTATTGACGATTGCCTCCACACGGGCAAGCTCATCGGGCTTCACAGCCTCAAAGTGCGTAAAGTCAAAGCGGAAATATCCGTCATCCACGTAAGAGCCTGCCTGCTCAACGTGATTGCCGAGCACCTCACGGAGTGCCGCCTGAAGGAGGTGGCATGCCGAGTGGTTGCGGGCAATCGCGGCACGGCGATCGGCATTGACCGTGGCGGTCAGCTT
>JAZOOW010000020.1:0-4368 GCA_045655145.1 Eubacteriales bacterium
TGTGCCGCCATACCTGCGGCGGCGATGATCACGCCAAAGCCGTTCTCTCGGGCAGAGGCGGCAAAGGCGGCCGATTCCTTTGGTGTTCTGTGTGCCGAATAGACGTGCACCTCATGCGGCACGCCATAGGTCTTGAGGGTGTTGATCGCCTTTTCTACAACAGGCAGATCGCTGTCGCTTCCCATAATAATCGCCACTTTTTTCATGCTCTTTTCTCCCTTAAGTTAACCTAAAATCAAAAAATGGACATACCAACCCCACGCGAAGTTGGCATGCCCAGACGGTCGACATCTGATATACATCAGAATTCTTCATCCGCTTCCCTGTGGTAGGCTCCACACTCCGTCAGTTGCGGAAAAGATTACAACATACTTATTATAGCAGATGTTTTGCAAAAAAGCAAGAGGACAGGCGAAAAAACACGGATTTTTTCTTTCTTTTTTTGCGCCCGTTTTCCCTGCAAGCGCAAAACAAAAAAGCGCAAGGGACAGAGCGCACTCTGTCCCTTTGTTTTATCAGTCGATGACCGCCTCATCCCATGCGGCAGGCGGCTCATAGCCGAGGAAGCGTGCCGTTGTGGCGGCAACGTTAGAGAGGCCGAATTTGCCCTCATCTGCCTTGACGGTGTAATACCCCCCGTAGAAGTTATCGTAAATGACGAACGGAACGGGATTGAGCGTATGGCTGGTCTTAGCCTTGAAGGAGCCATCCTTCCCTGCCTTCGGCTCGCCCGTTTTCTTGTCGATCTCATACATCTCATCGGCATTGCCGTGGTCTGCTGTGATCAGTGCCACGCCGTGCAGGCGGTCTACTACCTTCAAGATGCGTGCAAGCTGGAGATCAAGCGCCTCCATCGAGCATTCGGTAGCCAGGAAATTGCCCGTATGCCCTACCATGTCCCCGTTCGGGAAATTGACACGGAGATACCGATACTTGCCGCTTTCGAGGCATTCGATCAGGCGGTCGGTGATCTCCGCGCACTTCATCCACGGACGCTGCTCGAAGGGAACGACATCCGAGGGGATCTCGATATAGGTTTCAAGCTCCTCCGAGAACTTGCCGCTGCGGTTTCCGTTCCAGAAATAGGTCACGTGGCCGTACTTCTGCGTTTCGGAGATCGCCAGCTGGGTGATGCCCGTTGCACAAAAATACTCGCTCTGCGTTTCGGTGATCTCGGGAGGACTTACGAGATATTGGGAGGGAATGTGCAGGTCGCCGTCATATTCCAGCATGCCCGCATACTGCACAGCAGGCACGCGCACGCGGTCAAAGGCAGAAAAGCTCTCGTCACCGTCAAAGGCACGGGAGATCTCGATAGCGCGGTCGCCGCGGAAGTTGTAGAAGATCACGCTGTCGCCGTCCTCAATGCGGCCGACGGGCGCACCGTCCTTGGCAATCACGAAGGGCGGGAGATCCTGATCAATGACGTGCAGCTCCTCGCGGTAGGCAAGAACCGCCTCCTCCGCAGAGGCAAACTGTCTGCCGTCGCCCAAAACGTGGGTGTGCCAGCCGCGCTCTACCATCGACCAATCCGCCTCATAGCGATCCATGGTGATCTGCATACGGCCGCCGCCCGAGGCGATGCATACGTCAAAGCCGTCTGCACGGAGCGCGGCCAGAAATTCCTCAAAGGGACGGATATATTCAAGGGCAGAGGTTTCTCCCACGTCGCGGCCGTCGATCAGGATATGCACACGGGCACGGGAAACGCCCGTTCTCTTGGCCTCGGTCAGCATAGCCTTCAGGTGGTCGATGTGAGAGTGGACGTTACCGTCCGAGAAAAGGCCGATAAAATGAAGCGTGCTTCCGTTTGCCTTGACGTTACCGACCAGAGTCTGCCATGTATCGGAAGCAAACATTTTACCGCTTTCGATCGACTGGGATACAAGCTTTGCCCCCTGTGCAAAGACCTGCCCTGCGCCGAGCGCGTTATGACCGACCTCGGAGTTGCCCATATCGTCGTCGCTCGGCAGACCGACAGCGGTGCCGTGAGCGCGCAGGCCGACCATGGGATAATTCTTCATAAGAAAGTCGAGCGTGGGCGTATGCGCGGCGTGTACCGCATTGGCGGCATTCGGCCTTGCAAGACCGACACCGTCCATCACGATGGTGACGAGAGGCCCCTCGACGCCCCCGAATTTGCTTGATTTTTTCAGTGCGTTTACCATGTTCTGTTCCCTCTTTTTTATTCTGATTTTTTGTGTGTTTTCTCAAATGTCGGCATCTGCCAGATAGCGATGGCCGTTTTCCGCGATGAACTTCTTGCGCTCGGCAAGGGCATCCCCCATCAGGACGTCAAACATGCGGCAGGTCTCCTCTGCATCGGCAGGCATGACAGCGATCAGACGGCGGGTGGCAGGGTTCATCGTGGTCTCCCACATCATCTCCGCCTCGTTCTCACCAAGCCCCTTGGAGCGCTGGAGCTTGTATTTCTTGTTGCCGAGCGTGGCGAGGATCTTCGTCTTTTCTGCCTCGCTGTATGCAAAATAGGTCTTTTCCTTGGTGGTGATTTCAAAAAGCGGCGATTCCGCAATAAAGACACGCTGCTTTTCAAGAAGCGTGGGCAGAAGCCGATAGAAGAGCGTCAGAAGAAGCGTGCGGATCTGGAAGCCGTCCTCGTCCGCATCGGTACAAATGATGATCTTGCTCCAGCGGAAGGCATCGTAATCAAAGGGGGGCATATCGGTCTTGACCTTGCCCTGCAGCTCGACACCGCACCCGATGACACGGAGAAGATCGCAGATGATCTTGCTCTCAAAAATGCGCTGATAGGTGCTCTTCATGCAGTTGAGCGTCTTTCCGCGCACGGGAATAATGGCCTGGAACTCCGCATCGCGCCCCAGCTTACAGGAGCCGAGTGCCGAGTCACCCTCTACGATGTAAAGCTCACGCACCTCGGGATCCTTGGAGTGGCAGGGCACGAACTTTTCCACACGGTTGGTAATGTCCATGGTGGTTGCCAGCTTCTTTTTAAGGCTCAGGCGCGTGCTTTCGGCCGACTCACGGCTCCGCTTATTGAGAAGCACCTGCGCGGCGATCACATCGGCGGCCGCAGGATTTTCGGCAAAGTAAATTTCCAGCTGCTGCTTGATATAGTCGGTCAACGCACGGGTGATAAAGACGTTATTGATCGCCTTTTTCGTCTGGTTCTCATAAGAGGTCTCCGTGGAAGCGCTGTTGATCACGATGACAAGGCAATCCTCGATATCGGGATAACTGATCTTGGACTCGTTTTTGGTGTATTTCCCTGTAGAACGAATGTATTTGTCAATGGCAAAGGTAAAGCCTGCGCGCACAGCCTTGTCGGGCGAGCCGCCAAGCTCCAGATAGCTTGAGTTGTGGTAATACTCGGCAAGGCTCACCGTACGCGAGGTGCAGAACACGATCTCCGCGCGGAGCTTGTACTCATCCTTGTCCTCACGGTCGCGGCCTTGCGTTTCGAGCTTCCATGCCACGGGGGCGGTCATGGTTTCCTCACCCGTCAGCTCTCCGATATAATCGGTGATGCCATGCTCGTAATAATATACGCTCTCGGCGAATTTACCGTCCTCGCCCTCCAGCTTCAGAACAAAGCGGACACCTGCGTTCACAATGGCCTGCCTCCGCATGGTGGACACGAAAAACTCATCGGGAATGGCAATATCGTTAAAAACACGCAGATCGGGACGCCAATGCACCGAGGTGCCGTTTTTGCGCTCACCACGCGCGATCGGACGCTCGCGGAGCTCACTTGTCGGCTCGCCGGCGGCAAAATCGATCTCACTGACCTTGCCCTCCTTGAAGGACTGCACATGCATATACTCGGACGCGTACTGGGTAGCACAAGCACCGAGACCATTGAGACCCAGCGCATAATCATAGGCGGAATTGTTGCTATTGTTGTTGTATTTGCCGCCTGCATAAAGCTCGCAATAGATCAGCTCCCAGTTATAACAGCCCTCTTTTTCATTGTATCCGAGCGGCACGCCGCGGCCGCAGTCATCCACACGGATGGAATGATCGCGGTATGCAGTCACGGTGATCTCATCACCGAAGCCTGCGCGCGCCTCATCCACCGAATTGGCCAGAATCTCAAAAAAAGAGTGCTGACAGCCCTCCAGCCCGTCCGAGCCGAAGATGACCGCCGGGCGCAGGCGCACACGATCCGCACCCTTTAGTTTGGTGATGCTTTGGTCGTTGTATTCGGCGATCTTTTTGTTTGCCATACCACACACTCCGTTTTTATTGATTGAGGCCTGCGCGCTTTGTCCTTTAACTGTATTATTATACCATATTCCCCTTTTCCTGTCAAGGCGGTGGCAAAATAAAATCACGGCCGCAGTGCAAAAGAAAAAGGCGGAGGCGGCTGCCATGGGAAGTCGGAGGCCA
>JAZOOW010000021.1:0-12680 GCA_045655145.1 Eubacteriales bacterium
GCTGATATCACCACCACCTACTACATCCGCGTGACCGACGGTACTGCCTATGGCAACACGCTGACCTACAGCGCAGAAAGCTATATCACGCGCCGTTGCGATGTCACGAAGAGCGATGAGGAATGGTACCTCCTGACCTCGCTTTTGGCACTTGGTTATGCCGCGGATGCACTTGAGTAATACAAATCAATAAAATCGCCGCCCCCGGGTAAACGGGGCGGGGGTTTTATACTTTTTGTGATCTGTCAGCGTGCAGGTAACGGTGTGCATGGTTGCCCACGCCTCCTCCACCAAGGAATCAAAATCCACCTTAGCCTGCTCGGCCAGCACCTTTTCCAGCACGGGGCGCGTGCGCGGATGGCGCGGGGTAAAGACGGTACAGCAATCCTCATAGGGGAGAATAGAGGTTTCAAAGGTGCCGATGCGACGGGCAATGCCGATGATCTCCTCCTTGTCCATGCCGATGCAGGGACGGAATACGGGCATATTGACGGCATCATCGGTCACGGCCAAGGCCTCCATTGTTTGGGAGGCAACCTGCCCAAGGCTCTCGCCCGTGATCAGCGCACCGCATTTGTAAAAGCGTGCGCACCGCTCGGAAAGCGTCATCATAAAGCGGCGGAGGAGCAGGGTAAAATAGTCCTCGGCACATTTGGCGCGCAGCTCCTCTTGGATATGCGTCAGGGAGATGATATGTACATGGATCTTCGTGCAATATTCGCAAAGCTCGGTGGCAAGAGAGAGTACCTTTTCCTTGGCACGCTCGCTCGTGTAGGGGAAGCTCTCAAAGTGAAGCGCCTCGATCTCCACCCCACGCTTGGCCATCATATAGCCTGCGACGGGGCTGTCAATACCGCCCGATAGCAGGAGAAGCCCCCGTCCGTTTGAACGCACGGGCATGCCGCCTGCCCCCTTTTCCTGATCTGCATGGATATAGGCCGCCGTTTCACGGATCTCCACGCGGATGCGGCTGTCGGGGTTGTGCAGATCCACGCTCAGGCGCGGATTTGCCGCAAGGAGCGCGCCGCCCACCTCCGCCGCGATCTCGGGCGAGCCGAGGGGGAAGGTCTTGTCCGCGCGCTTGGCATCCACACGGAAGGTCTTTTTCCCAGCAAGGCGCGGGATCAGATATTCCCGTGCGGTGCGCAGGATATCCTCCATGCTCTTTTCGGCAACAGCGGCACGGGTGATGCCTGCAATGCCGAATACGCGGCGTGCGGATTCCAGCATGCCGTCAAGATCGCAGTTATCATCCTGCGGTTCAATATATAACGTGCTTTGCACGTGATAGATATGAAAATTGCCGTGTCGCCTTGCGCGTGCGGCCATCTCTTTTGTGAGCAGGCTCTCAAAATAAGAGAGATTGGCCCCCTTGAGAACAAGCTCGCCGTATTTACAAAGGATCACTTCGCGTATTTGCTTCATGGTCGGTTCCTTTCCGTGCTTTTTTGCTACATTATTATAGCATATTGGAACAGGAATTGCAATTCCTTTCTCCCGAAATCCGAGAAAAAGGGGAGAAAAGAAAACAAAACTGCCTGCCCTCTTGACAAAAAGTCTTTTGTATGCTACAATATTTGAAAGTGCCGAGATGGGGAGGAGTAGCCTATCTTGCCGTTACAGAGAGCAGGCGGTTGGTGCAAGTCTGCACGGCGGATGTGTGAAGGTCGCCCCGGAGCCGCAGGAGGAACGCGTCAGCAAGTAGAGCCTGCCGTATGCCGCGTTAAGGCAGATAAGTGGGCGCAGAAATGCGCCAATACAGGTGGTACCGCGCGCAAGCGTCCTGTTTGGGACGGCTTGTGCTTTTTTGTTTTGCAAAAGAATATCCGAAAGGAATGCTGTTATGAAAAAAGAGCTTGCCAAAACCTACGATCCTGCCTCGTTTGAGGATCGCATCTACCAAAACTGGTGCGAAAAGAATTACTTTGCACCCGATCCGGATCCCAAGAAGCCTGCCTTCTCGGTGGTCATTCCGCCTCCGAACGTCACAGGACAGCTGCATATGGGACATGCCCTTGATGAAACCCTGCAGGACATCCTCGTGCGCACCAAGCGCATGCAGGGCTACAGCACCCTGTGGGTGCCCGGCACCGACCATGCCGGCATTCCCACCCAGATCAAGGTAGAGGAAAACCTCCGCGTTAACGAGGGGCTGACCCGCTACGATCTCGGCCGTGAAAAATTTCTTGCGCGTGTTTGGGATTGGAAGGAAAAATACGGCAGCCGCATCATCAGCCAGCTCAAAAAGCTCGGCACCTCCTGTGACTGGAGCCGTGAGCGCTTTACGATGGACGAGGGCTGCTCCCGTGCCGTGCGTGAGGTGTTTGTCAATCTTTATGAAAAGGGGCTCATCTATCGCGGCAACCGCATCATCAACTGGTGTCCGCACTGCATCACCGCCCTCTCGGATGCCGAGGTAGAGTACAGTGAGCAGGCAGGCCACTTCTACCATATCCGCTACCCCATCGACGGGGAGGACGGCTATGTGGAGATCGCCACCACCCGTCCCGAAACCATGTTCGGTGATACCGCTGTCGCGGTCAACCCGAATGATGAGGCAACCCGCCATCTGATCGGCAAAACGCTCATTCTGCCGATCGTGGGAAGACGCATTCCCGTCGTGGCAGACGAATACGTAGAGATCGGCTTCGGCACGGGCTGTGTGAAGATCACCCCCGCTCACGACCCCAACGACTTTGAGGTCGGCCGCCGTCATGATCTGGAGATCATCCGCGTCATGAACGACGATGCCACCATGAACGCCTATGCCGGCAAGTATGAGGGCATGGATCGCTTTGCCTGCCGAGAGGCACTGGTGCGCGATCTGGAGGCAGAGGGCTATCTTTTGAAGGTCGTGCCGCACGCGCACAACGTAGGCACCTGCTACCGTTGCAAGACTACGGTCGAGCCCCTGACCTCGAATCAGTGGTTTGTTAAGATGAAGCCGCTGGCCGAGCCTGCCCTTGAGGTCGTCCGTGACGGTCGTGTCCGCTTTGTGCCGGAGCGCGTTACCAAGATCTATACCAACTGGATGGAGAACGTCCATGACTGGTGCATTTCCCGTCAGCTTTGGTGGGGGCACCGCATTCCCGCCTTCTATTGCGATGCCTGCGGCGAGATGGCCGTATCCAAGGAGGATCTCCGTGTCTGTCCGAAGTGCCGAAAGCCCATGCGCCAGGAGGATGACGTGCTGGATACATGGTTCTCCTCCGCGCTCTGGCCCTTCTCCACGATGGGCTGGCCGGACAAGACCGCCGATCTTGGCCGCTATTACCCCACAAGCGTGCTGGTAACAGGCTATGACATCATCTTCTTCTGGGTGGCGCGCATGGTCTTCTCCGGCATGGAGCATATGGGCAAGGAGCCCTTCCACACCGTCTTTATCCACGGCCTTGTGCGTGATGCACAGGGACGTAAGATGTCCAAATCGCTCGGCAACGGTATTGATCCGCTCGAGGTCATCGAGCATTACGGTGCAGATGCACTCCGTTTTGCGCTGGCTACGGGCAACGCCCCCGGTAACGACATGCGCTTCTCGGATGAGAAGATCGAGACCGCCCGTAACTTTGCCAATAAGCTCTGGAACGCTTCTCGCTTCGTGATGATGAATCTGACCGATGACGATGCGGATATCCTCACCCTCCCCACCGCCGATGAGCTTGCCAAGGAGGATAAGTGGGTCCTCACCCGCCTCAATGAGCTGGTCAAGAACGTGACCGATGCCATGGATCGCTATGAGCTTGGCGTGGCACTTGCCGCCATTTATGATTTCACATGGGATATTCTTTGTGACTGGTATATCGAGCTTTGCAAGAGCCGCCTTTACGATAAGGAAAGCGCCGGTGCCGCCATCGCGCGCCGCACACTGGTCTACGTCCTGACCGAAACACTCAAGCTGCTTCACCCCTTTATGCCCTTTATCACTGAGGAGATCTATTCCGCTCTGCCGCACAGCGAGGAGAGCATCATGATCGCGGCATACCCCCGCTATTGTGAGTGCCGTTCCTTCCCGGCAGATGCCGAGGATATGGAGCGCGTGATTGGCAGTATCCGCGCCATCCGTACACGCCGCGCCGAGATGAACGTTCCCCCCTCCCGCCGTGCAAAGCTCTTTGTAGTCACCCGTTATCCCGAAACCTACCGCGCGGCCTACCCCTTCTTTGAGAAGCTGGCCTCTGCCTCCGCGCTTGAGGTGGTAGAGGAGTATGCAGCAGACGATGCTGTCAGCATCGTTACCGATGCGGCTACCGTTTATATTCCCATGGCAGAAATGCTGGATCTCGATAAGGAACGTACCCGTCTTGCCGCCGAGATCAAAAAGACCGAGGGGGAGATCGCCCGTCTTGCAGGCAAGCTCGCAAACGAGGGCTTCCTTGCCAAGGCACCTGCTGCCGTTGTAGAGGGGGAAAAGGCAAAGCTCCTCAAGTATGAGGATACACTTGCCGCCCTCAAGACCGCACTTGAAAAGTTAGGCTAACACAAAGTATTTGCGCTCCGTGCGCAGGGAAAGGAGCCGCCTATGGGAAGAGAATCTGATCTTGCCCGTTCCGAGCCGATCATCCGCGCCATGATCGAGGGGGGCGGCACCTTCACCCTGCGGCCGCAGGGGAACAGCATGCGCCCCACCATCGTCCCCGGGCGCGATACCGTCAGTATCGTGAAGCTGAACGGCCGCGCACAGAAGCACGACATTCTGTTTTACAAGCGCCCCGACGGGCAGTTTGTGCTGCACCGTGTTGTGAAGGTGCGTCCTGCGGATTACGTCCTGTGCGGTGATCATCAGCCCATCACCGAAAAGGGCGTGCGTGACGAGTGGATCATCGGCGTTGTGGATCGTATTGCCTTCCCGTCGGGAACGCTCACGCGCGGAGGCCGTGCCTTTAATGCCGTCGGTCGCCGCCGTGCAATAAGCCGTCCGTTCCGCTATCTCTATTATCGCGCGGCAGTTTTGTATCACCGCATAGGCGATCGGCACAAAAAAGGCAGATGAAATCTGCCTTTTTTGTATAACGAAAATCACACGGTAGTCGTCTGGTTGAGTAAAAGTTAACCTGTGAAAAGCCCACCCCAGTGGCAGCCTTCCCGAGACCGAGCAGTTTACCCGCGCGTAAGCGTTCCTTATCCCTGAACTTGCAAAAAATGTAAAAAACTCTTGACTTTTTTTGCTTTAGAGTGTAAAATGAATGTGGTGATTGTTTGTGCAAATTTTAGGAGGGATATTACTATGAGAAAAATCAGAATCCTAAGCCTGCTTTTGGCTGTTTTGACCATCGGTGGCGTGTACGCCGCATGGACCTTTGCAGACGACGGCGCTATTGACAGAAAGGGTCAGTCGATCACGGTTACCCTTGCAACCAAGAACGAAACTGCCTTGACCATGGGCTCCTTCTCGCTCGTTCCCAGTGACGATTTTTCGATCTCTATCGACCAGATGGCTGAGGGCGATCACAGAACCAAGCTTGTCATTACGGGTAGCATCAAGATCGTCTTCACACCCGATCCCAACGCACCGATCGACATCAGAGAGCATGCCGTTAAGGCAGAGTACTACTTTGCTGTTTCCGAAAGCTTGAAGTATACGGATCCCAGTGACGATGTACCCACGGAAAAGCCGATCTTCACTGTCGCTACCGCAACACATTACGACATTGCCTCGACAGATGATGCGGAGGCGGCAACAAAATGGACTCAGAATGGAAATGCGTTTGAGTACGAGATCACAAAAACGATGCTTGAAAGCTATATCTCGATGAACGTATTCTCTATTGACAGCAGTGCAGAGTACGCTACCTTTAACGCGATCCTGCGTGATGGTAACATTACGCTGTATATCAATGATAAGGCTACTCCCGCCGCCTGATTACAAAGCAAAATAAAACATGCCGTTAACCCACGTTTTTGCGACGTGGGTTAACGTTCTAAAGGAGCTATGACTGCGTACGACATATACGTTCTTCTTCTGTGCTTTATCGTGTATGCATTGCTGACAACCGTTTCTGTTATCGTGATTGTCACCTTAACAAGAACGACGCTCAGAATGATTCGGCACGGCTTGGAGGACGAGAGGATACAAAAAGAAAGGCAAAAAGCCAGCAAAAGAGGGAAGCCCGGATGCTTTGACAGTATTTTGTCAACAGTTTCGGGCATTTTGCTGGTTCTTGTTTTTCTGTTTTCTGCGTATGTCAATTTACAGGAGAACAGCTCTTTTGATCATATTCCTACGTTACGTGTGGTCAACAGTGCCTCCATGGCGGAGAAAAACAAAAAGAATCAGTATTTGTTTGAGAACGGTCTTGACGATCAGTTTGAAACCTTTGACATGATCCTGACCTATAAGCTACCCAAGGAGGAGGATCTCGCGCTTTACGACGTCGTCGTATACGAGGTGGACGATATGCTGATCGTTCACCGCATTGTGGGAATCGAGGAGCCGAACGACAAGCACGACGTGCGGTATTTCCTTTTGCAGGGAGATGCGATCGAGCGTCCTGACAGATTCCCTGTGTATTATTCACAGATGCGCGGCATATACCGCGGTGAGCGGATTCCTTTTGTGGGAAGTATGGTTACTTTTATGCAATCGCCTGCCGGCTGGATCTGCGTAATCTTAATGCTGTTCTCCGTGATCTCTCTGCCCATCATTGAGAAGAAGATTTTGAAGGCAGAGGATGCGCGGTATGCGCTGTTGATGCAAAATGAGTTGGCAGAGGAAGCTTTGCGTAAGGAAAGAGAAGAGGCGGAAAAGCAGCGTCTTTCGCTCCTCGGGCAAAAGGCAAAGAATAAGACCTTCAGGCAAAAGCTTAAGGAAAATGATGTTGCCCGTCTGCGTTATCGCACGATCAAGGCTTGCTTTGAACAGCTGGAGCAGTGTCGGCTGACAGAAAGCAAAAAGGCCGACATCTATAAAAAGAGCGGCCGTCCGATCGCCAAGGTGACGGTGGTTGGCAAGACGCTCAACGTTCATTTGGCTCTGCAACCGGAGCAGTTTGAGAGGACAAGATATCGCTTTGCAGACGTTTCCTCTAAAAAAGGCTTCAAGAGCTGCCCTATGCGTATCAGAGTGACCTCGGACAGGCAGGAAAGATGGGTTTGTGAGCTCATTTCCATGCTGGGGGATCCGTCCGCAGAGCAGCGAGGTGATGTGGATGAGAGTTAAAGCACTGACACGACTGACCGCCACTCTCTCACTTGTCGCCTTGCTTATGTCGGTAACGGGAGCGGTGGCCACCTGGACGTTTTCCGAAACATCGCCGAGCGGGCTTGAATCGGGCTTCGGCATTGCCTTGAACGGATTTTATTGGGAGGGCGTAGAGCTCATGCCCGACGATGTGGAGGGCGGTGAGAGCCACGTCTATCTTGTGCAACGCCTGGTGGAGGCGACCGACGTAGGTTTGAACAATCCGAGTTCCCACCTGAATGAGGTCATTGCCGACCGTCTTGCAAGCGGTTTGGATAACGCAAGTAGCGTAGCGCCTACAAAGGGCGGTAACCTGAAGCCGATATTTGACACAAGTGAAACTGCTCTGTTGGACTTTATGATACACATACATCTTGATGATAACGGGAACCCTTCCTCTTATGAAGTATATACCTTTGCGACACAGAACAAGGCCGACGTGGGAACTGTGGTATCTCCCGTCTTTAAGACCCTGATTGAAAAGAAAAATGGGGAGTTTGTTGCGGTCAGAACTTATGTAGGTACGGCAAAAACCATGAAATATGAGGCGGCACAGGGTAGCGGTAAGACCTTGACCGTAGATCCGCATTCGTGGGTAAAGAGTACCGCAACGGCATAAAAGGAAAGGTTGCTTAAAAAAGCAACCTTTCCTTTTTTCAAAGGGATCAAAGCCGCAAGAGAAATTCTCCAAGACGGGAGGCGATGATTGCCTGACCGTCATCGTTCGGGTGAAGCCCGTCGGGCATGAATAGCTCTATGTGCTTTTTCTCCATGGAGATGCCGCTCACGGCAAAGAGATCGAGTACGGGAATGGAGTAATAGCAGGCAACCTCCTTGATGGCGGCAACGTATTCCTTGAGTGTCGGTGTGCCTGCAGGCTTGAGTCCGTAGCCACGGTCACTGTTTTCGGTGGAGCAGTGCAGGGGAGTCATCACCACGATGGTGGCGGTCGGATATTTGTCGATCAGACGGGTGTAGAGCGTATGGCAGGCACCGTAGAAGGTGTCCACCGTGCGGTCGTCCATCGTTCCAAAGGGAGCGTCGCCGTGGCCGCGGTCGTTCGTGCCGCCAAAGACTACGATAATATCCGCGTCGGGATCCATTTCGTCCACACGTGCGCAGAAGGAACGGTCGGGCACCGTGGCCTCCCAGTCTACGGGGTGCTGCTGACGGGCAATGCGTGTGCCGCTGATGCCGTAATTGCGAACCTTCGCGCCGTATTTTTTACCGATGCGGTTGCAATAAATGTTTTCGGGATCGGCAACGCCGTGCCCGAAGGTGATACTGTCACCTAAAAAATTGATCTTTTTTCCGTTCAGTTCCATACTGTTTCTCCTTGTTGTTTCTGAGAATGCGAGGGCTTCTAAAAATGCAACCAGTAGATATGTTTTCCTGTAAGCTCCATAGAAAGCTCTTTTTGGAAATCCTCTAATTTATTGTAGCATAGTGCCCTTGCGATGTCAAGGAATTTGGGGCATTTTTCAGCAAAAAGAAAAAGGCAAGAAAAAATGCAAGGGGAATTGCTTTTTTTCTTGTTCTATGGTATAATATACTGAATATGTATACGTAGTTAAACCTAAAAAGGAGGGAGCTATGGTTCGCATTACAGAGGTCAAGCGCCGATCACTCGCGGCACGCGGCGGTGTTCACGTGGGAGATCTTCTTGTATCCTTGAACGGGCACGAGATCGGCGATGTCTTGGATTACCATTTTTATTTGGCGGATGAAGAGATCACGCTCTCTCTTCTGCGTGCGGACGAGCCGTATACCGTCACGATCAAAAAGGAAGAATATGACGATATCGGGCTTGGGTTTGAAATGCCGCTGATGGACCGCAAGCAGTCCTGTCGCAACAAATGTGTCTTTTGCTTTATCGACCAGCTCCCGAAGGGGATGCGTGAGTCGCTCTATTTCAAGGATGATGATGCGCGCCTTTCCTTTTTGCACGGGAATTACATTACGCTGACCAATCTTTCGGATGAGGATGTGGATCGCATCACCCGGATGCACATATCCCCCATCAACGTGTCGGTGCATACGACCAACCCCGAGCTGCGCGTGACGATGATGAAAAATCCGCACGCAGGCGAGTCGCTCCGTCACCTCTACCGATTGGCAGAGGCAGGTGTGGAGCTGCACGGGCAGATCGTGCTTTGCCGCGGACTCAACGACGGCGCGGAGCTTGATCGCACCATGCGCGATCTTGCGGCACTCTATCCCGCGCTCACCAGCGTGTCGGTCGTGCCGGCAGGCCTTACCCGTCACAGAGAGGGGCTTTATCCGCTGACCTCATTTTCGGCCGAGGAGTGTGCCGCCGTTCTCGATCAGGTGGAATCGGCCGCAAATGCCTGCTTCGCGACACACGGGTCCCGCCTTTTCTTCTGTTCGGACGAATTTTACCTCACGGCAGGCCGTCCGTTGCCCCGAGAGGAGTTCTATGAGGGGTTTCCCCAGCTTGAAAACGGGGTGGGCATGCTGACCTCTCTCCGCACGGAGTTTGAGGAGGAAAGGCCGCTCGTGCGTCCGCGCCGAAGAAGGCGTACGGTATCGCTTGCCACGGGTGTGGCCGCGTACCCGCTCCTCTCGGAGCTTGCAGACCGCTTGACGGCAGAAAATCCGTGGCTTTCTGTGCGTGTGTACGCCATCAAAAATTACTTTTTCGGGGAAACGATCACGGTTGCCGGACTTCTGACGGCAGGTGATATCATTGCGCAGCTGTCGGGTGAGGAGCTGGGGGACGTTCTTCTCCTGCCTGCCGCCGTTTTGCGCAGTGAAGGGGATCTTTTTTTGGATGGAAAAACCGTGCGCGACGTATCGCGTGCGCTCTCTGTCCGTGTGGAAATGTGCGAGAATGACGGTGCCGCGCTTGCGCGCCGTATTCTCGGTGTGAAGTAAGGAGGTAGTGATATGGGAAAACCGATTTTAGCCATTGTCGGCAGACCGAACGTCGGCAAGAGCACCCTGTTTAATAAGATCATCGGAGAGCGTCGCTCTATCGTAGAGGACACTCCCGGTGTTACCCGTGACCGCGTGTACGGAGAAAGTGAATGGTGCGGCCGCCGCTTCGTTCTGATCGATACGGGAGGCATCGAGCCGAAGACCGATGATCCGATCCTGCAAAAAATGCGCACCCAGGCGCAGATCGCCATTGATGCGGCAGACGTGATCATTTTCATGTGCAACGTCCGCGACGGGCTTCTGGCAGACGACCGCGATATTGCCGTCATGCTGAAAAAAAGCGGTAAGCCGATCGTGCTTTGCATCAACAAAACGGATAGTGTAGGTGCACTGCCGCCGGAGTATTATGAGTTCTACGAGCTTGGCTTTGAGAGCGATCCCATTCCCGTTTCCTCTCTGCACGGAACGGGAAGCGGCGATCTTCTCGATGCCGCTTTGGCTGCCGTTCCTCCCGCAGAGGACGGGGAAGAGGAGGAGGACCTCATCAACGTTGCCGTGATCGGCAAGCCGAACGCAGGAAAATCCTCCATGATCAACCGTATTCTTGGTGAGGAGCGCGTGATCGTGTCCAACATTCCCGGCACCACGCGGGATGCTATCGACAGCCGTGTCGAGAACGAGTACGGAAAATTCAACTTCATTGATACCGCAGGCATCCGCCGCCAGAGCAAGGTGGAGGATCGCATTGAAAAATTCTCGGTGCTTCGCGCCCACATGGCCGTGGAGCGCGCCGACGTTTGCCTCATCATGATCGATGCCAACGAGGGCATCACCGAGCAGGACGAGCATATTGCAGGCATCGCGCACGAGGCAGGCAAGGCCTCCATCGTGGTCGTAAACAAATGGGATCTCATTGAGAAGGATAACAAGACGACCGACCAGTTCAAGACGCGCATCACCAACGCGCTTGCCTATATGACCTACGCGCCCATCATGTTTGTATCGGCCCTCACGGGACAGCGTGTCGCGAAGCTGTATGAGCAGATCCAGTATGTCTACAACCAGACAAGAACGCGCATCTCTACGGGTATGCTCAACGATCTTCTCAACGATGCCACCACGCGTCATGAGCCCCCCTCGGACAAGGGCAGACGACTGAAGATCTATTATATGACACAGATCTCCGTGGCACCGCCCACCTTCGTTATCTTCTGCAACAGCGTGGAGCTCTTCCACTATTCCTACCGCCGCTATATTGAAAATTGCATTCGGGAGACCTTTGGCTTCCGCGGCACGCCCATTCGCATCATCATCCGTGAGCGCGGCGACAAATCGGAGGATTGATCCTATGTTTATCGATCACATTCAAATTTACGTCAAGGCAGGGAACGGCGGCAACGGTGCCGTGTCCTTCCGCCGTGAGAAATACGTGGCCGCAGGCGGCCCCGACGGCGGCGACGGCGGACGTGGCGGAAACATCGTTTTCCGCGTAGATCCGGGCAGTAACACCCTGCTTGCCTTCCGCTATAAGCGCAAATTCGTCGCCGAGAACGGCGGAAACGGCAAAGCCGAAAAAATGCATGGCAAAAACGGGGCAGACACGGTCATTCTTGTGCCGCCCGGCACGCTTCTCCGTGATGCCGCCAGCGGTCGCATCCTATTTGATATGTCCGAGGCAGATGAGTTTATCGCCTGCCGCGGCGGTCGCGGCGGATGGGGCAACCGCCATTTTGCCACCCCCACGCGCCAGATCCCGCGCTTTGCAAAGAGCGGCACACTCGGCGAGGAGCGAGAGCTTCTCCTTGAGCTGAAAATGATCGCAGACGTCGGACTGCTCGGCTTCCCAAGCGTGGGAAAATCCTCGCTTCTTGCCAAGATCTCGGCGGCAAAGCCGAAGATTGCGGAGTACCATTTTACAACACTCTCTCCTAACCTCGGCGTGGTGTCACTCGGTGAGGGGCGCGGCTTTGTTGCCGCCGACATTCCGGGGCTTATCGAGGGTGCCTCGGACGGCCTTGGCCTTGGTCACGCCTTTTTGCGGCACGTCGACCGTTGCCGTCTGCTTCTCCACGTGGTGGATATTGCCCCGACAGAGGGGCGCGATCCTAATGAGGGTATGCAGATCAGCAACCGCGAGCTTGCGCGCTACAGCCCCGAGCTTGCCGAGCGTCCGCAGATCGTCATTGCCAATAAGTGCGATATGGTACTCGTGGAGGAGGAGCCGTACGTCCGTGATTTTGAGGCCTACGTGGCCTCGCTCGGCCTTCCGCTCTTCTACGTGTCGGCGGTGACGGGTGAGGGAATTAAAGAAATGATCCGCGCCGTAGATGCCGCCCTTGCCGACCTGCCGCCCGTCAAGGTCTACGAGGCGGAGATCACGCCCGAGGAGGAGGCCGCGGCCGCTTCTGTCGGGGATAGAGAAACCACCGCCTGTGTGGAAAACGGGGTCTTCTACGTGGAAGGAAAATGGCTCTACAACTTCATGGGTCAGATCAATTTTGAGGATTATCAGTCGCTCTCCTTCTTCCAGCGTGTGCTCCAAAAGAACGGGGTCACCGACCTCCTGCGCGAGCACGGTGCGGAGGACGGCGTCACCGTCAATATC
>JAZOOW010000022.1:0-4829 GCA_045655145.1 Eubacteriales bacterium
GAGCGTGACCGAGCCGCAGTGAGAGGTGCCGAGTGAAACGAGGCGGAAGGGTTGTTAATATAACAGCAACAATCCCTCAGTCAGCTTCGCTGACAGCTCCCTTTACACAAGGGAGCCTGCTATAAGCAAACTTTCTATAAGAACAAAAGCCGTTTGGGAAATGGGTAAACAAGGAGGCCTTTCGCTACGGGGCTCTTCACCGCTTATGCTTTTAGGAACCACGCGACGATCGCGTGGTTTTCGTTTTACAAGAAAACCCCCACGGCGGAGCCGTGGGGGGGAGGGAGGGCGGCGTGCCGCGCCTCAGTATAGGTCAATCGGGATTATTCCTCGTCCTTTTTACGGAACGCAAAGGCACCTGCAGCACCAACGAGTGCCAGCATTGCAACCGAAGAGCCGAGAACGATGGAGGAGCCGCATCCGCCATTGTCTGCGGAACCTGCTGCCTGCGTTGTCGTCGTGGTCGTATTGTTGTCGGGCTGGCTGTCGTTGCCGGCAGTGTTGCTGGAGGAAACAACGGGCTCGATTGCGGGAGCGTTACCGGGCTGACGGTCCATCGTCTGCTTGTCGGTCTTCTGGTAAGGCGGCTCTTCCTCTACGTCACCGGCTGCAGGATACATAGCATCCTCGCGGCCCCAGTCGTAAAGCTCGCCCTCTTCGAGGACATCAGAAACGGTTACCTTTGTGCTACCCATGGTAAAGTAGTCGTAGTTTACGAGCAGCTGGTCTGGAACAGGATCACCGCCAAGAAAACCGTTCAGAATACGGAAGCCGCTTTTGTACCACCAGGTTGCGGTCGGCACTTCAGCACCGTTTGGCTGCGCGTAGCGGTCAAGAATGCAGAAGTCAAAGCGAACATCGTCGCCGGCCTTCAGACCGGGGAGCACGATCTTGAACTCAAGGGTGTAGCCTGCGGAGCCGTCGAACTCATCAAAGTTCGTGTAAGCATAGCCGTCCTTGTACCAGCCAAACTCATTACGGGTTGCATTGATGTGCTCTTCAAAATTCACGTTACCGCCGTTCTCGTTGGTCAGCGGATCCGGGTTGTAGAGGTAGTCTACGCCCTTCTCTTTAGCTGCTTGAGAGTCATAAGTAGGAGCAACAGCCCAGCTGAAGCCGGCGGGAAGGTCGTTCGCGATAAAGCAGGTTGCACGTCCGTCATAGCCGGAGATACGGTACTGACGGCCACGGGCATTTGCAGCCCAGTCATCCTTGCCGTCGCCGTCGAGGTCGCTGAACTTGTTGTTAATATCGTTGTAGTCCAGCGTCATATCGTTGCCGTGCTTCACAAACAGCTCAACGCCGTCAACGTTCCAAGCCTGACCAACGGTGGGGCAGATGCTGATATCGTTTACGATAAAGAAGAAGTAGATGGCCTCCTCTTCAGAGGACCATGCGGCATATGCGGTACCGCGGGTGTAGATACCCTCGGCCTGCGTGCCTTGGAGTATCATAGGCAGAGCGGGCGACTGCTGATACGCGTCATCCATTTTTCCGTCAACCTCGATGCCGGTTGCATCCGGAAGCTCACCGGCACACTGGTTAACAGTAGCTGTGGGAGCGTCTTCTGCAGACAGAACCATCGTGCTGCTGAACACCATGGTAAGCACCATCAGGATCGCAAGAACACTAAGTAATGTTTTCTTCATGAGATTTTTTCCTTTCGAAAAATATAATTGATTTCGGTAAAACATACGAAGTTTGTTTCGTATTTAGGCAATTTTAAGGATTTTGCGCCATTTCACCTATTCAATTGTAATTATACTACCCCTTTTTGAAAATGTAAAGAATAAAATTATATATACTCACTATACATTTTTAGGTATGCTTTCCCTTCTACCCCCCCTATTGACTTTCGTTTCTTTTTTTGTTATAATGCTTTTGTGGCCGATTTATCCGCCTTTCTCCCCTGTTTTTGCGCTTTTCTTCATTATTTATATATGTGCGCGCGCGAGCCGGGAGGCCAAAACGGCCTATGTAGAAAATTTGGACTGTTTTTTGTGCAATTTGCACAAAATTTTGTTTTCCGCTTGCTTTTTCCGCCCTTTACGCAAAAAACGGGCCTTTGGCGGACGGGCAAGCACTCTTCGGAAAGGAATTTTTTATGAAGCCGATAAAAAAAGCCGTCATTCCCGCCGCGGGGCTTGGCACCCGCATGCTCCCCATCTCTGCCGCCGTACCCAAGGAGATGCTGCCGATCGTGGACCTGCCTGCCATGGCGCACCTCGTGCGTGAGGCGGTGGACTCGGGCGTGACCGACATTCTCATCATCACCAACCGTGGTAAGGGTGCCATTGAGGATTTCTTTGATTACGCAACCGAGTACGAGCTGCGCCTTGGCTCCGCCGGTCGCACAGAGGAGATCGCGGCCCTGCGCCGCTATGCCGACATGGCCAACATCTCCTTCCTGCGTCAAAAGGAGGCGCGCGGTCTTGGGCATGCGGTCGGGCGCGCACGCGCCTTTGTCGGGGACGAGCCCTTTCTTGTCATCTACGGGGACGATCTGATCTTTTCAAAAACCCCCGTCTGCCGCCAGCTCATTGATGCCTATGCACGCTACGGTCGTCCCGTGGCCGCCGTCAAGCCGTTGCCGTGGGAGCTTGTTCGCAAATATTGCTCGCTGAAGGTGGAGCCGTACCCCGACGCGGAAAACGCCTACCTCTGCACCGACATGATCGAGAAGCCGAGGGAGGGGCAGGAATTTTCCAACCTGTCCATTCTCGGCCGTGTGCTGCTCCCCCCCTCTGTCTTTGATATTCTTGACACCCTCCCGCCGGGCGCGGGCGGCGAGATCCAGCTGACCGACGCAATGGCCATTCTGGCACGCGGGGGCGGCATGACCGCGCTTGATTTTGAGGGGGAGCGGTACGATCTTGGCTCCAAGCTCGGCTTTCTCAAGGCCAACGTGGTGCGGGGTGTCCTGCACGACGAGGTAGGTGAGGAATTCCGCGCCTTTCTCCGTGAGTTTGCCAAAACGCTCTAAAGCCTTCCCTAATTTTATGAGGTATGTATGAAAAAGATCCTTTCTCTTTTGCTTGTGCTTGTGCTTCTTCTTTCACTTGTCGGGTGCCCTGCGCCCGACGACGGGGGCGACCCTGCGGAGGGGGCCGGCTACACCTTTACCCGTGACGAGGCGGGACGCTATATTTGCACGGAAACCGGCGTTACCTACCGCCTCTCGACCTCGGTCTATCTGCCGACCGAGATCTCCGAGCTGGCTTATGGAACCTATACCCATACAAACGGCGCAGTTTTTGCCTATTATAAGATCAGGAACGCCGAGCCTGCCGAATATCTTGCGCACGCGGACAGCGAGGATCTCTTCCCTTACGGTATTCTTTACAGCGGCGAGCGCATGCCCACCCTTGAGGAAATGGGTGTGGAGGACATTCTCATCTGTGATGCGGAGGCGGAGTTCTTCTTCCGCGAGGCCTACATCCTTGACCGCGTTGGCAGTGCCACGGTGGTGCATGATGCCGTGCATTCCTACGCGATGGCCGCACCGATGAGCACGCCGCCCACCGCCAAGCAGACGCTCCGCGTGGAGCTTATTTTCCTCTCGAAAGACCTTCCTTTTCATTATAATCTGGCCTATGTGCAGTATGAGGACGGCACGGCCGCCTTCTATGATGCGGGCAAGCTTGCCTATTTCCCTGCCCCCTACGACCTTTTTGACGGCTATGCTCTGTCGGCCGATGCGAACAGCTGATGATGGACGGACTGACGCTGACACACCCCACCGCGGCAGACATTCCCCTGCTTGCGGCACTTGACCGCGCCGCCTTTTCCGACCCGTGGGGCGAGGAGGGCGTGCGCGGTCAGCTGGAGAGCGCGGTTTCCTTCTCTCTTTTGCTCCGCGACGGGGGCGTGGCCGTTGGTTACCTGCTTGCCACGCTGATCCCACCCGAATGTGAAATTCTGCGCATTGGCGTTCTGCCCACGGCGCGGCGGCGCGGCTACGGCCGCCGCCTGCTCTGTGCGCTTCTTTCAGAGGCGGGGGCGCGCGGCGCGGAGATGTTTTTTCTTGACGTGCGCGAATCCAACGCGGCCGCGCGCGCGCTGTATACCGCCTGCGGCTTTACCGAGATCGGGCGGCGACGGGATTTTTACCGCGCGCCGCGCGAGGATGCGATCTTAATGGAACGGCGCGGCAGTGCGCAATGCCGCGCCCAAGCGGAGCATTCTCTGCATGGACCCTATACGGCAGTGAATAAAGGTGCACGGCGACTGTAACACGCCACCCGTGTGTCGCGAAAAGAGAATTTCCGCGTGCCCACAGACGCACCGTCGTTGCAAAGCACCTAACAAAAAACCGAAGGGAGGCCTGTGCACATGGCCGACACGACATATTTCCTGGGCTTGGAAAGCTCCTGTGACGAAACGGCCGCCGCCGTCATCGCGGTTACGGACGGGCGTGCCACCGTTCTCTCGAGCATCGTTGCCTCACAGATCGAAACCCACCGCCTCTTTGGCGGCGTTGTTCCCGAGATCGCCTCACGCGCACACGTGGAGGCCATCTCGCGCATCACCTACCGCGCGCTGGAGGAGGCTTCGCTTACCCCCCGTGACCTGACCGCCGTGGGCGTGACGGCTTACCCGGGCCTGATCGGCGCGCTCCTTGTGGGCGTGAACTTTGCCAAGGGGCTGGCGGCGGCGCACGATCTGCCGCTTGTCCCGATCGACCATATCAAGGCGCATATCGCCGCCGCCTATCTGACCGAGGGCGACGCACCGCCTCCGCGCGCGCCGTTCGTGGCTCTGGCCGCCTCGGGTGGGCATACCTCTCTTTACTTTGCAGAGGATCCGCTTCACTTTTCGGTGATCGGGCG
>JAZOOW010000023.1:0-15227 GCA_045655145.1 Eubacteriales bacterium
GCACCGATAAATTCCTCTGCCTCATGAGGGAGCATCGTTCCCACGGTATCGCAGACCGTAACGGTCGTAGCACCGGCGGCAATCACCGTGCGGATCACGCTTTGCAAAAAGGCGGGGTCGCTCCGCGTGGCATCCAGCGCGGAAAATTCCACGTCCGTGCACAGAGAGCTCGCCTTGCGGCAGAGCTTGTCTACCAGCTCCAGCATAGCAGCAGGCTTCTTGTGGCTCATGTATTCCATCTGGACCGTGGATGTCGGCAGCATGATATGCAGGCGCGGATGTGCGGCACCCGCAATCGCGGCGTAAGCCGCTTCAACAGAGGGCTCATCATGACCAACCGGACAGGAGAGAACGGTGTTTTTCAAGAAGGGGATCGCACTGTGCAAAAACAGCGTTTCAGCCTTACTGCCGTCAAAACGTGCCACCTCCAGAATGTCAGCCCCCGTTTGCTCAAGGGTACGAACCATCTCGATCTTTTCCTTAAAGCTCGGCTCGCAAGCACGGTGGCATTCCCGCAGGGTCAGATCCGAAACAAAGATTTTTTTCATGAAAGCTTCCTCCAAAATTATCAGAATACAAATTATCGAGAACGTATAAAAAATAAAAACGGCCTACGGCGCCATACGCCGCAAGCCATTGCCGAACAAAGTCCAAGGAGGCATCCGGGGAGGGCCTCCGCCTTTATTCGTGTCTATTTGCTTGCACGACAAAGCGCACCATCTTCAACTCAATCAGTAAGTCGAATAATAGTGCTTAGTAGGATGTATGCCTTTGCAAAGCGTACCATCGTGCAAACCCTCATTCATGCTTGATACGGGTATCATAGCACATTTTTCTGTGCTTGTCAATACAAATTTGCAAAAAAATCGTTTTTTCACGTGCTGTGCGTGCAAAGAAGGGTAAAATCGACCGTCTACTATAAGGTAGAAAAGGGGATGGGGAGTGCAGTGGGCAGAATGCCCTCCGGTAGAGGAAATTCATCACGGCCCAGCAATGAGGGGTTGGCAACAAGCCGCCGCTTTTTTGCGGGGGCATAGTGCTTGATACGGTATTCTACCCGTGCAGCCTGGCGCAGATCGGCCACCTGCCAAAGGGCGGCCAGCCCCTCCACGGGGTGGGCGCGGGTATATTTCGCGCCCGTGCCGCTCCGTGTAAGATGCTCCCGAAGGCGGCGTTTTATGTCTGTTGTGATGCCCGTATACAGGGTGTCCTTTGCACAGCGCAAGATATAGATATAGGCCATACAAGCTCCTTTCGCGACACACGGGTGTCTTTATATGAAAGTATGCTTCACAAAAACGGCATCTTATGCGTTCGGCTTTTTGTGTGTGCCGCTCTCCAAGCGCTCACGGCTGCCGTCGGGCCGCTCGATATAGGTGTTCTCCAGCGTGCCGCGGAAGGAGGCACGGAATTCCGCAAGATAAGCGGCGCGCAGGGCGGCCTGCTCGCTTTTTTCTTCCTCTGTAAGTCCCTCTGTCTTTGCCTTGCGGGCAAGAAAATTGATACGTTCCAGCTGTTCTTTTTCCACAGTATCGCTCCTTACTTCTGTTTCTGTGTACAGTATAACACACAAAAATCCTTTTCGCAAGTTTTCTGAGGGAGAAAAGCACTTTTTATCCTCAATACCCCTTTTTTAATGCGAAGGCTTGACAAAAAAGTCAAAATATGGTAACATAGGGTTAATTTTTATAAGGAGTGCTTGTGATGGACAGTAATACCTTACAGATCTTGATTGCCATGGTCCTCTACATGGGGGCGGTTATTGCAATTGGTATCTATTACGCCAAAAAGGCAAACAAAAATTCGGAAAACTATTTTCTCGGAAGCCGCTCGCTCGGCCCGTGGGTGACCGCGATGAGTGCAGAGGCCTCCGACATGAGCGGTTGGCTCTTGATGGGCCTTCCCGGTGTTGCATATTGGTGCGGTCTTGCCGATGCGGCCTGGACGGCGATCGGTCTTGCTGTGGGAACCTACCTCAACTGGCTGATCGTATCGAAGCGTCTGCGCCGTTACAGCGTGCGTGCCGGCAATGCGATCACCCTCCCGGAGTTCTTTTCGAACCGCTTCCGTGAGAACAAAAAGGTCATCATGACCTTGGCTGCCGGCTTTATTCTGATCTTCTTCACAGTCTATGCGGCCAGCTGCCTTGTTACCTGTGGAAAGCTCTTTTCTACGCTCTTTGGCCTGCCTTATGTCCCAATGATGATCATCGGTGCCGTTTTCGTTTTGATCTACACCATTCTTGGCGGCTTCCTTGCAGAGAGTGCGTCGGATTTTATGCAGGCGATCGTCATGATCGTAGCACTTGCGCTGATCCTGGTCATCGGTGTGGTCAATGCAGGCGGTGTCGGTGCTGTGCTTGAGAATGCACAGAGCATTCCCGGCTTCCTTGATTTCTTCGGCCTTGCTACGCCCGTTGTGGGAGAAAACGGTGCCCAGATCGTTGAGGGCGGTGCCCCTCTGTTCGGCGCGGCTACTCCCTACGGCATTCTCTCGATCTGCTCTATGCTGGCATGGGGCCTCGGTTACTTCGGTATGCCGCAGGTTCTGCTTCGCTTCATGGCTATTCGCCGTGAGGATGAGCTGAAGCGCTCCAGAAGAATTGCCATGATTTGGGTCGTGATCTCGCTTGCCGTTGCGGTTTGCATCGGTCTGATCGGCCGCGTGCTTTATCCTACTGTGCATCTGACCTCCTCCTCGGCAGAGAACATCTTTATCACGCTGGCAACCAGCTCGCTCCCGCCGATCCTTGCAGGCTTCGTCATGGCGGGCATTCTGGCCGCTACCATCAGCTCCTCTGACTCCTATCTCCTGATCGCGGCCTCTGCCTTTGCAAAGAACATCTATCAGGGTGTCTGCCGCAAAAAGGCTACCGATAAGCAGGTCATGCTTGTTTCCCGTATTACGCTTCTTGTGATCGCTGTGATCGCACTCCTCTTCGCACTGGATGAGAATAGCGTCATCTTCAAGATCGTGTCCTTCGCCTGGGCAGGCTTTGGCGCTACCTTCGGTCCTCTTATGATCTTCTCGCTTTTCTGGAAGCGCATCAACCGCGCCGGTGCCATTGCCGGTATGGTAGGCGGTGCCGCCATGGTCTTCATCTGGAAGCTGCTCATCAGCCAGCTTGGCGGTGCATTTGCCATTTACGAGCTTCTGCCCGCCTTCCTTTTCTCCGCTCTGTGTATCGTGGTCGTGTCGCTCTTGACCGCCCCCCCCTCCTCCGAGGTGGAAGCGGATTTTGAGGCTGTGAAGGAAGACGCCGGCCTTTAATCCGAAGCTGTGTTTTTGATTTAGGTATTTGCAAAAAAAGGTAGATACATAGTGGTTTTCTATGTGTCTACCTTTATTTTACCACTTCGCTTGGCCGGTGATGGTGGCTTTGTCAACCGCATTTAGAATGTGCAGGAAATAATTTGTCGAAATCAAGCAAAATGTCACCTGTTTTTTCAAAATAAGGTGACAAAAAGAGAAGCGGCTCGCTTTTTGCCGATTGTGACAAAATGCGGATGCGCGCGACAGGATGCGATTGGCCGCGTGCTTTTTTTCAAAAAGAAAAGCCGCCGAAAAAACAGAGAAAAACCGCACAAGGAAACTTGACAGATGCTGAAGAATATTGTATAATATCCTTGTTATACCGCCAGATCGCGGCAGATGAATACGACAAAGAAAGAGGTGCCTTATGCAATTTTACAATACCATGTCTGGCAAGAAGGATGAATTTGTTCCTCTTGAGGCCGGCCGTGTAAAGATGTACGCTTGCGGACCAACGGTCTATAATTTCTTCCACGTGGGTAACGCGCGCTGTTTTGTCGTCTTTGATATGCTGCGTCGTTATCTTGAATATCGTGGCTATGACGTCACCTTCGTCCAGAATTTTACCGATATTGATGACAAGGTCATCCGTCGCGCCAATGAAGAGGGCGTTGGATACAGTGACATCGCACGCCGTTATATAGACGAGTACTTTACAGATGCCAAGGGGCTTGGTGTGCGTCCTGCCACCATTCATCCCCTGGCAACCGACAATATCGATATGATCTTAGAGATCGTCAGTACGCTTGTTGACAACGGGCATGCCTATCCCGTCAACGGTGACGTCTACTTCCGTACACGCTCCTTCAAGGATTACGGCAAGCTCTCCGGCATGCTCATTGAGGATCTGGAGTCGGGCGCGCGCATTGACGTGTCCGAGCAAAAGGAGGATCCGCTGGATTTTGCACTTTGGAAGGCAGCGAAGCCCGGTGAGCCTGCATGGGATTCGCCGTGGGGCAAGGGCCGTCCCGGCTGGCACATTGAATGCTCGGCTATGGTGCGCCGTTACCTTGGTACATCCATCGATATCCATTGCGGCGGTCAAGATCTGATCTTCCCTCACCACGAGAACGAGATCGCGCAGTCGGAATGCTGCCATCACGCCCCCTTTGCCAACTACTGGCTCCACAACGGTTACATCAATATCGATAACCGTAAGATGTCCAAATCTCTCGGTAACTTCTTCACCGTTCGTGAGATCGCGGAGCAGTACGGCTATCTGCCGATCCGTTTTTTCATCCTCTCCTCGCACTACCGTAGTCCGATCAACTTCTCGCGCGAGATCATTGAGCAATCAAAGGCCGCGCTGGAGCGTATCTTTAATTGCAAGGACGCTGTGGATTTCTTCCTGAAAAATGCCAAGGAGGAGCCCCTCCGTGCAGGTGAGGAGGCACTTATCGCTCGCTTCGGTGAGATCCGTGAGGCCTTTGTGAACGCCATGGACGACGATTTCAACACAGGTGGCGGTATTGCCGCACTCTTTGATCTCGTCCGTGAACTCAACGGTGCCATTGCTGGGGATGCCCCCGCTTCTTCGACCGCCGTTTTGGAGGGCAAGCGCCTTCTTGACGAGCTGACAGAGCTTTTCGGCTTCGTACGTGAGGAAAATACCGATGCGGACTTCATCCGCGAGATCGAGGAGGCTATTGCCGCCCGTGCGGCCGCTAAGCGTGAGAAAAATTACGCAGAGGCAGACCGTATCCGTGCAGAGCTTCTCGCACGCGGCGTTGTCCTTGAGGATACCGCGCAGGGAACGAAATACAAGGTCACGAAATAAAAAAAGAGCAGGGCGTGCATGGCACGCCCTCTTTTGGCTTTATGATTCTTTCTCGTATTGGTCGATCGCCGTTTGCAGACGTGTCCGCAGGTCATCCTCAACGGGGTAGAGCGGCAGGCGCAAATCCTCGCGGCAAAGTCCCTTGTGCGCCAAGGCACATTTGAGCGGTGCGGGGCTCGTTTCCTTGAAAAGTAGGCTCATGAGGGGCACAAGACGCAGGTGCCTTGCGGTGGCCTCCTCGGCCTTTCCCTCAAGGTACAGGTGGCAAATGGCGGATGCCTCACGGGGAAACAGATTGGAGATCACCGAGATCACGCCACGCCCCCCTAACGACAGGGCGGGGAGTATCAAGGCATCGTTGCCGCTGTAAAGTGTAAGGGTATCGCCGATTGAGGCGGCAATATCGGCAAACAGCGTCATATCGCCCGAGGCCTCCTTGATCCCCGTGATCAGCGGATGCTCTGCGATACGGCAAATGTCCTCTGCGGCGAGCCGCACACCTGTGCGTGCGGGCACGTGATAAAGGATCAAGGGGCATTTTGCTCTATCGGCAACGGTGTGAAAATGGCGGCAGAGCCCCTCCCGCGTTCCGCGGTTGTAATAGGGCGTGACGAGCAATATGGCATCCGCGCCGTGCTTCGCGGCCATGACGGCACGGGCAGAGGCCTGCGCCGTGGAGGGGGATCCGCATCCCACGATGTAAGGAACGCGCCCACCGATGCGTGCGGCGGAAAAGGCGATCACGCTTTCATATTCCCGTTCGGTCAACGTAGCGGCTTCTCCCGTGGTGCCACACAGCACAAGGGCATCGATCCCCTCGCGGATCTGGTAGTCGATCATATAGCCAAGGGCTGAAAAATCAACGCCCTCGCCGCAAAACGGCGTGGCAAGGGCGGTGGCGGCACCGAGAAAGGGAACTTTTCTTTTGGGGTCTTTCATAGTTTACCTCGATTCGCACTTGCAAAAAGGCAAGGCTGGGTGTATAATAATGCTATGTCATCATAGAAAAGAGGAAGGCAATATGCAGGAAAATGCCATCATCCATAATATACGCACGGAAACCGAACTGTGTACCGCCGATTTTGACTATCCGCTTCCCGAGGAGTTGATCGCACAGCACCCCTCCGCGGAGCGGGACGGATGCCGTTTAATGAGCCTTGACCGTGAGAGCGGCGCGATCTCACACAAGCATTTTTATGAGATCATCGATGACCTTCGTCCGGAGGATATTCTCGTTGTCAACTGCTCCAAGGTCATTCCCGCGCGGCTTCTCGGTGTCTGCGATAAAAACAGCGCACCGATGGAGCTTCTGCTTCTCCGCCGCAGAGAGGATGGCACTTGGGAAACGCTTGTCCGCCCCGGTAAGCGTGCCAAGGTCGGGGCATCCTTCTCGTTTGGGGAAGGGATTCTGTCGGCTACCGTGACTGACATCCTTGACGACGGCAACCGCATTGTGCGTTTTTCGTATGACACGGAGAAGTACAAGAGCATTTATGAAATTTTGGATGCGGTAGGGAATATGCCTCTCCCCCCCTACATTACAGAAAAGCTGCGTGACAAAAACAGCTATCAGACTGTCTATGCCAAGGAGGAGGGCTCTGCCGCCGCCCCCACGGCAGGTCTGCATTTCACCGAGGAGCTTCTCTCACGCATACGCGAAAAGGGCGTTGGGTATGCCGAGGTCGTTCTCCACGTGGGGCTTGGCACCTTCCGCCCTGTCAAGGTGGAGCGCATAGAGGATCACCTGATGCACGCGGAGCATTTTATTATCACCGATGAGGTCGCGGAGGAGATCAACCGCCGCCGCGCGGCAGGCGGCCGCGTGATCGCCGTGGGAACGACCTCCTGCCGTGTGCTGGAAAGTGCCGCTGACGAGCAGGGGAATCTGCACGGCATGCGCGGAGAAACCGATATTTTTATTTATCCCGGCTACCGCTTTAAGGCTGTCGATGCGCTTATCACGAATTTTCATTTGCCGCAAAGCACACTTCTGATGCTGATCTCCGCCCTTGCGGGGAAGGATCTCGTCATGGACGCTTACCGCATCGCGGTGGAGGAAAAGTATCGCTTCTTCTCCTTCGGCGACTGTATGTTCATCCAATAAGCGGGGCAATACGGCGTTGCTCCTCGCCTACTCCCTCGACGTAGAGAACTACGCCATCGGGAGGGCGGCTCCGGTGCGCCTTGTCTTGCTTGCTTCTTGAATGAACGGGGAGTTTGGCTTAAAGTTAAGATCTTGTGCTCTTATGCCATGCCTACGACGATTTCTGCCTAATCGGTATTTTCTCGGGAAGTTTCTGCTCGTTTAGGTAACGGCGTTGCTCCTCGTCTTGCAAAAAGGATACAAAAAAGCCTCCGCAGGAGGCTTCTTTGTATGCTTTCAATCGCGTCTGTACACCAAAACGTGAAAGGAAATTTCCGTTTGGAGGGGGGCGTGTGTTCCGAGATTCGCTTTTGCGGCAGGATCCGTGCGGTAAAAATAGGGGGTCATCGTTAAAAGATTGAGAAGATCCTCCGCTGTACGGACGGTGATCTGCTCCTCAATACGAATTTCCTCCAAGAGGGTAAAGCGCGCGAGTGCGGTGTTGGCGACCTCGTTTTCATACGGCTTTTCATAAAGCACACGCTTGAGGCCGAACAAATGGCGCGCACCCGGAATCACCATGACCATAATACCGCCCGACCGCAGGACACGCGCATACTCATCCTCGCAAAAGGGCGCAAACACGTCAAAGAGGAGATGGATGCTTCCGTCTGCAAGCGGAAGGTGGTACAGTGTGCCGACTGCAAGCGAAAGCTGCGGATTTTTCCGTGCGCCGAGGATCAGTGCTTCTTTGGAAATATCAATTCCCAGCACCTGACAGCCCACCCGTGTGTCGCGAAGTGCCCGCTCAATGCCGTCCGTATAGGTGCACTCTCCGCAACCGGCATCCAGAATCTTGGCTCTGTCCTTCGCGTACCGCACGGCAAGCGCGGCAAGGGTGCGTTGCAAGGAGGCGTAATAGCCTGCACCGAGAAAACTGCGCCGTGCGGCGATCATCAGTTTATTGTCACCGTGGTCACCCGATGTGGCGTGGCCCGAAAGAAGATTCACATATCCCTGCTTGGCAATATCAAAGGTGTGTCTTGCGGGACAAAAATAACTTTTTCCCTCGGCGGACAGCCGCTCTCCGCAATGGGGACAAATAAAAAGATCTGTTGTCATACGGCACTCCTTTTGCTTCTGCGTTTTATAACAGTGTATCCTATTTTTCATGCCTTGTCAAGAAAAAAAGAGCGGGCTATTGCTTTTTTCTGTACGCTTTGCTATAATATGCATGTGAAATAATTTTCTTTTTGGACAGGATAATACACATGGATGCATATAAAAAGTCAGAGAGCTGTCGCTATCTCGGTGTGGATTACGGAGATGCTCGTACGGGTCTTGCTGTTTCCGATCCCGGCGGATTGTTGGCAAGCGGCATCGGACAGATCACCCCGGGCGGTATGCGCCGCACGGCCGAGCTTGTGAGTGCAGAGGCGGCGCGGCTTGGCGTGTCGCGCATCGTTGTCGGACTTCCGAAAAACATGGATGGCACAGAGGGCTTCCGTGCGGAAGCGGTCAGAGCCTTCGTTGCCATTCTCGCCGAGATGACTGTGCTTCCCATTGCTCTGTATGATGAGAGGCTTTCAACCTGTGAGGCGCATCGCTATTTGCAGAGTACGGGCATCAGCACAAAAAAGCGTAAGGGCGTGGTGGATACTCTGTCTGCGCAGATCATTTTGCAGGATTATTTGGATCGGGAGCGTAACACGCATCAGTAAAAATTTATATTCCGTTCTACAAAAATTATTGCGAATGATACAAAATCGACACAAGAGCAGTATATACTAAACAGTAGAAACTAAGCAATTTCTGCGATCTTGACACAATAAAGGAGGTTTTCCACATGTCGTATACGGACGGACAAAATGAGGAAGACAAGCGCGCAACACAGGAGGGAGAGCTTCCCCTCGAGGAGCAAGCACATACAAAAGAGGAGCAGCCTACGCACGCCGAGCAGCCCGCGCAGGATCCGCGTAGATTTATCGCACCCGTGCAGGAACGGCCGTATGCCTATCCGCAGAACGGCCGGAGTGCTCCGGCAAAAAAGTCATCAGCCGGTCGCACGTGGTTGATCTGCATTTTGGCGGTCGTGCTCGTTCTCGGCTCCTTGGGCGGCGGTGTTCTGATCGGAAGACTTTCTTATCTTCCCCTGGGTGGGGGCGGTACCACCACGCCGGGCGGAAATCATACACCAAACACACCGGTCATTGATCGCGGTGACGTGACGATCGAGGTCGTGGAACGGGAAAACGGCGTACCGGAGGAGGGAACTCTTCCCGCAGTCGTATCCTCTGTCCGTAATGCCGTGGTAGAGATCCGCACGACGACCACGGTAACGAGCTATTATTACGATAATTATGTACAAAGCGGTGCCGGCAGCGGCGTGCTGATACGCACCTCCGGGGATGTGCAGGGACTTCTTTTGACCTGCAACCATGTCATTGACGGCGCAGATGAAGGCGGTATCACCGTTGTCCTCACGGACGGAAGGGAATTTTCCGGTGAGCAGGTGATCGTGCTCGGTCAGGATGTCTGGTCTGACCTTGCCCTCCTTCAGATCGTTGATGAGGACGGCAACGCTCCCGCCGACCTTTCCTATGCCACCATGGCAACAGGGAAGGGGGGTGTCTCTGATTATTCCTATATGACTGTCGGTGAAACGGTGGTGGCCATTGGCAATCCGCTCGGCTCTCTCGGTGGATCGGTTTCGCGCGGCATCATCAGCGCGGTAGGGCGTGAGGTGTCCATCGAGGGATGCCCCATGACGCTCATGCAGGTGGATGCCTCTGTCAATCCCGGCAACTCGGGTGGCGGTCTTTTCAATATGGACGGTCAGCTTATCGGCATCGTAAATGCCAAATCCACAGGGGATTCCGTGGAGGGCATCGGCTTTGCCATTCCTACGTCGGATGCGATCCCGTTGATCGGCGAGCTGTATTCTCAAGGATACGTTTCGGGTCGCCCCTATCTTGGACTGTTCTTTAATTCGATTACCTCGTCGGGCTATTATACCATTTCCGCGTACCGTTATACCGATGAGCTTCCTGAGGGAACAACGATCGAGAGTGGGGATTATCTCTACTCGATCGATGGCATCAAGATCACCTCAAACGCCAACCTCCGTTCCGCTCTCGCGGAAAAAAAGGAGGGGGACGCGGTTGAGGTCGTGTTCATTCGCGTGCAGTATCGTCAGCAGACAGAGATCAAGCTTACCCTTAAGGTGCACGCCTATACGCCGCAGGATGCAGAGTATCCCACGGCAAACGCAGAATAAGAAAAAAGCAGGCGCGTGCCTGCTTTTTTCTTTTGGTCTTCTTGGGTTTCTTTTTTTCCAAAAATACAAAGAGAACACAAAGAAAAACGCAAAGAAATACAACTTTCCTTTGACTTTTTAATCAATGTATGTTATAATAACTGCGTGTATGTTTTTTACATAAATATCCCGAGGTATCTTGACTATGCGAATGAGAAAAAAGAAGAACGGTGATAAGCGTCTTTCCGCCTGTGCGCATCTCTTGGCAGAGAAGCCCGATGTACCGATCAAGGACACATGGCGCGATTTCGGCCGTGCGGCCGAAATGCACCTGGAGGTTGGCTGTGGGAAGGGCGGCTTTGCCTGCGGTATGGCAGTGAAGAATCCCGAGGCTTGCTTTTATGCGCTTGAGCGTGTGAGCGATGTAATGGTGCTGGCTGTAGAAAAGGCAGAAAGAGAGAAAGAAAGCCGCAAAAACGACAATCTTCGTTTTCTTTTGACCGGTGCGGCCGAGCTGCCTGCGTATTTCGCCCCCGGTTCCCTGTCGGTCATTTACTTAAATTTCAGCGATCCGTGGCCCAAAAAGGGGCACACCCGTCGTCGTTTGACATACCGCGGATTTCTACGTGTGTATTTTCAGCTGTTGCGCGAGGGTGGCGAGCTTCGGCTCAAGACAGACAATGTAGGCCTCTTTGATTTTACGCTGGAGGAGCTGGCCGCGCTTGGGCTTACACCCTATTTTGTCACCCGCGATCTGCATCATACGCCCGAGGCGGAGGAGAACGTCATGACCGAATATGAGCGGAACTTCTCCGAGCAGGGCATTCCGATCTGCTCCTTGGCCGTTAAAAAGCAGGGTGAGCTTGCTTCGGAGAGTGAGAGCACCACGGCATCCGTGCCCGCCGATGCGGAAAAGGAGAGCGAGAGCCATGTGTGATGGCGTGCCAGCCGCGCGCTGTCCTCGGCCGCGGCAGGGAGTAAAAACAGACAAAGTAGGCACGCAACCAGGAAAAGCGTCATGAGAAATATAATTTGCGGTGTAGGCGGTCGCACGGTACATCTCCTTTTTGTTTTTTGATTAGTCTTTCACGCCAAGCTTCTCTTTATGCAGGAGCAGTTTTATAGAACAAAGTTATTCGCTGCTTGAAAAAGCAATCTGAAAGGTGGTTTTCCTATGAACTTTTCCAGTATTTTCGGCACCAATATTTCCTTTCCGCTTGACAGCACACTGATCTGCCTTGGTGCGGCCATTGTTCTTGGGCTTGTGCTTTCCGCGGCATATATGCTCAGCGGCCCCTATACAAAGAGCTTCACGGTTTCTGTCGTCCTGATCCCCGCAGTCGTGCAAACGATCATTCTGTTCGTGAATGAAAACTTCGGAGTAGCACTTGCGGTGGGCGGCACCTTTGCGCTCCTGCGTTTCCGCTCGGCCCCCGGTACCGCACGGGAGATCTCCGCGCTCTTTTGCGCGGTGGCCATGGGTATTGCGGTTGGTATGGGCTATCTGCTTTATGCCATCGTTGTCACCTTGGTATTCTCGCTTATCATGATCGTTCTCGGACTTACTCCGTTTGGCGAGGACGGCGGCCATGACAGAACACTCAAGATCCTGATTCCGGAATCGTTGGATTATACGGGGGTGTTTGACGAGGTGCTGAAAAAATACACGCGCAAATACAATCTTGAGCTGGTCCGCACGACAAATATGGGTAGCCTGTATGAGCTGCGCTATACCGTTACGTTGAAGGACAAGAAAAAAGAAAAGGAAATGATGGATAGCCTGCGTGAGAGAAACGGCAACCTGCCGATCACCTGTGCCATCGTCATGCCCAAAAAGGATGAGCTTTGATCCGCGTGCAAGCCTTGCACGCGGCTTGACCGAACGATAAAAAAGGAAGGGAGAGATGACTTGTGAAAAGAGCGGTAGCACTTTTCTTGACGCTTTGTCTTGTGGTGTCGGCAGTGCTTTTTCTGCCAAACGGCCTGTATTGGCGGCTTTTGCAGGATGAACCCGACACCCCCGTGCTCATTTCTCCGGACAGCACCCTGACGAAAGAAGAAATTACGATCGATCCTGCCGACATTGACCCCACCTATTCGATCGGCGGCTCGACACAGATCACCCTGCAAAATGACGGCATGCAGCTGCGCGGTGCCGGTGCCCGCCTTTCCGAGGATGGAAGGACGCTCACCGTTTACCGTCGCGGTACCTATGTCTTAAAGGGTAGTACAGAGGATGCACAGATCATCGTGGATGCCCCCAATGGATGGGTGCATCTCGTCCTGGACGGGGTTACACTTGGTTCGGCAACAGGCTCTCCTCTCTATATCAAGCAAGCGGGCAATATGCGTATCAGCACAACTCCGGGGAGCGAGAACCGTATTTTTGATGCCGCTTCGTATACCTATGAGGAGGGGCTCGCCAAGCAAGAGCCCTTTGCGGCGATCTATTCCGCCGTTGATCTTTTCCTGTGTGGAACCGGCAGGCTCACACTGGAGGGGAACCTCCGCGATGCCCTGCATTGCAAGGATACGCTTGTCATTGCCGATATCGGGATTGACGCGGTATCCCGTGAGGACGGCCTTGTAGCCCACGATGCCATGCTGATCCAAAATGCCGCCGTGACGGTCACGTCGGGCGGGGATGCGCTTAAGAGCAGTCATCCCTCTACCGGCCTTGGCGGTGATCTTTGCATTCACAGCGGTGATTTGACGCTCCGTGCCGATGGGGACGGCATACAGGTAGACGGCCGTTTCTTGATCCTTGACGGCAATATAGATGCTGTAACGGCAGGCGGATATGCTTATACGGTAGATGCCATGCACAGTGCTCGTGCGCTGAAAACGGGCAAGGAGGGCGTGATCCTTGGCGGCAAGCTGAAGCTGAATGCGGCCGACGATGCCATTCACGCAAACGGAACGCTTGTGATCGGGGGAGGGGAAATTTCCCTTTACGGGGCTACCCGTGCGGCTGTTGCGCGAGCCTTCCTGATTGCGGGCGGAAGCATACAGGCTACCTCGCATATGCGCGGCCTCGTGGCAGAGGTGATGGAGATCACCGGCGGAAGATTGCTTGTAAAAGCAGAGGAGAATGCCATCCGTACACGGCTTGATCTCCCGACAGAGGATGATTTTTCTCTGGAAACGGGGGAAGCACTTCTGCCGGACGGCAGGGAAACGGTCCTTCTCGTTCGTGGCGGTGCCATGTCGCTCACCAGCAAGTCGGACGATGTGATCCGCGCACGTGGAAGCATGACTGTGGAGGGTGGGATTCTGTCCCTGTCTGCTTCGGATATGGGCGGTGAGCCGATCCGCTGTGACGGAGCGTATACACACAAGGCCGGTATTGCCGTTTCATTCGGCTCGGCTGCCTTTGTGGGTATTGCTTCGCCGAATACCGATATGGTCAGCGTGACGGCCAGCTTTGTAACACCGCGCCGCATGTCGGAAAATCTGGCACTGAAAAGCAGTGACGGAGAATATCTTTTTGTAGCGGCAGCAGGGCAGAATTACAGAAAAATGCGTATTGATGCACCAACCTCTGTGCTGGTACCGGGAAAAACCTATACGCTGATGAGAGAGATCTCACTTCCTAATCACGACGGAGTTCCCACCGTTGTCGAGGACAGCGACGGAATTGTGTTCGGTGCTTTTACAGTCAATGAGCGACAGATCGCACTCCGTGAGCTCGGTGCGGCAGATCTCCCCGATGACTTTACACCGGAGGAGATCATGTAATAAAAAGCAGCCCTCACTTGTTTTCAAAGTGAGGGCTGCTTTTTGAATTTGTTTCAAAACCTATTGACAGACCACTATTTTTGTGATAAAATAACAATCAATATATAACAAATGATATATTACGGAGGACCATCATGCCGCCAAGAGTCAGGATCGCCAAAGAGGAGATCGTCAAAACCGCCGTGGAGCTTGTCAGACAAAACGGCGAGCAGGCGATCAACGCAAGAGCCGTCGCTATCGCACTTGACTGCTCCACGCAGCCTATATTTTCCAATTTTCGCACGATGGAGGAATTGAAGGAGGCAACGGTTGCCGCCGCATACGGGATCTACCTTGATTTTCTGAAGCGCGAGGCAGAAAGTGGGGAATATCCTCCGTATAAGTCCTTTGGTATGGCCTATATCCGCTTTGCCAAGGAGGAAAAGGAGCTTTTTCGGCTGCTCTTTATGCGTGACAGAACCAAAGAGGACACGTCGGTGTCGCCCGATTTTGAAGCGTCCGTGCAGATGATCGCCAAAGCCAACGGTGTAACGCTCGAAAGAGCAAGGCTTATGCATATGGAAATGTGGAGCTGTGTGCATGGCATCGGAACCATGCTGGCCACCTCGTTTTTTTCGTTGGATTGGGAGCTGATCAGTGGCATGCTGACCGACGTATATCAGGGAATACGGGCAAAACACGTATCGGAGGAGAAGTAACATGCAGGCAATCAAGATAGAAGGGCTCACAAAGCAATACCGTGACGTGATGGCCGTGGATGGGCTGTCCCTGTCGGTTGAGGAGGGGGAGCTTTTCTCCCTTTTGGGGGTGAACGGTGCCGGCAAGACCACCACGATCAAAATGCTGTCCTGCCTCACACAGCCTACGGAGGGAGATGCCCGTTTGCTCGGAAAAAGCATCCGCAAGGATACTGCTGAGGTCAAATCTCTCATCGCGGTATCTCCGCAGGAAACCGCTGTTGCGCCCGGACTCAGTGTGCGTGAAAATCTTGAACTTATCTGCGGTGTTCACGGCTTTACAAAGGATAAGCGAAACGCCAAGATCAAAGAGCTTACCCAGCT
>JAZOOW010000024.1:0-4232 GCA_045655145.1 Eubacteriales bacterium
TCGCCCTCACGGATACGCATGGTACGACGGATCTCCTTGGGGATCACCACCCTTCCAAGGTCGTCAATTCTACGAACTATTCCGGTTGCTTTCATAAATATATAATAATCTCCTTGCTTTACAAATTTGTACTGTTAGTATCTGTAAAACAAAGAGATTTATGCTTTGATTTTTGCAATCTTGAAAATGAGTTTTATTTCATGACACACGGCTGTGTTCATTATGCTTTTCACAGGACTGCTCTTTTTCATTTGATCATCGCCTTGTAGCCGAGTACATGAACAGTCTCGATCTCGAAGTGCTCGCAGTCAGCAAGCTTTGTATTCGACGACATAGCAATGTAGATTGTACACCCCTGTTAGTGGGGGTGTACACGCTTGAGGGGCCCCCTCAAGCGCTTTTCGATGCCTCACGGCATGGAGAGAAAGACGGCTTTTCTTTTCGCTTTATATTTTACAACAAACAGAAAATAAAGCACATTTGAATTTTCCTTGACACATCTCTCTGTTTATGCTATAATATCCGTGTAGTCATGCGGTAATGTCTACATGATTACAAATACTGATAAGGAGAACATTATGAAGACTCTAAAAAAACTGTTTCCGATTTCCTTCAAGCACGCCTCCGGCTTGATCGATGCGCTGATTGGCATTCTGCTCTACATCATCGTCGGTGCGATTGCCGGTGCTCTGATCTGGGTTGCTTCCGCAATCACTGGATGGCTTCCTGTTGTTGGAGGGCTGATCTCTCTTCTTCTGAGCATTGTTGCATGGGCAACAGAGATCTATGTCCTGTTCGGCATCGTTCTCACCATCCTTGTGTGGTTAAATGTCGTAAAATAAAAAAGCAAAAGAATGCGTAGCCGAAAGGCTACACATTCTTTCTTTATGCAGGCATCCGCGTTTTGAATCAGCGATGTCTTTGCGCATCTCCGCAATCGCCGTTACCGCCGCAAAATTCTCCCGACGGGAAAGCCATGTTACGGAAAAGTGTACAGGGATTATCCGGCTCTGCGCCGACGCATTGCTTATCGGGAACGCAGTATTCACTTGCCTGAATCAAATATTGTCCCGGTCTTTCGATGCGGAAAATAGTAAATAGTCCAAGAGATACATAAAGGCGGTTTCCCTCCTCGGGATCTACCAGGTCCTCCATGCCGTTTTGTTCAAGCAAATCGCGCGGAACATCCTCGCACGCACAGCAGCAGTAGCACGCACATGCTTTTTCCTCGCATGGCTCCTCGATCTTGACACCGAGCACAACCGGTTCAACCGCCTCCACGACACCGATCGGCAAATTGGTAGATCGGTTGCTTCCCTGCCAAGGTGTGCAGAATTCAGCATCGGGAATGCTGCGGTAAATATTGGCATTCCCCTCGCCGCCGTAGAGGACGACTTTCTTTTCCAGCACGGCAATACCGCAAAATTCCTGCGATCTGCCAACGCCTACGCAAGCCTCAAAGCGGAGGCTTACATAAAAACGTGCGCCGATTTGATAAAATCCGCGATTAAACTGGATCGGATCTACAGAAATATATGTCCAAAGAAGCTTTGCGCATACCACGCGTACACCGCCCGTGGCACGGTTAATGATCTCTTGCCCCGCACCGCTTACATATACGCGTGCGTTTTCGTAGCAATCCTTGTCGCGGCAAGAATCCATGACACGGTAGGTGTCGATGCAGATCGTTTCTCTTCCACCGGAGGAGGCGCCGCCCGAATTGCAGGAGCATCTGTTCTCTGCCATGAAGTTTTCCCCCTAATAAAAATATTATCGAGGACACATAACGCGCCTCGATAATATCATATGCAATGGAAGGAAAACTGACAAAGAAAGCTGTATCAGATATACTTTTTAATTGAGTCACTGCAACTCTCAGGTGCCATAGAAGCGGTCAGAATGGCGTTAAAGCCGACCTTTTGGCCAAGCGCATCAATCTCCGATACCAGCTTCTCAAATGCGGGAATATCCTCACCGCAGATCTTCAATGTAGAATCTATAAACAACTCGGTAATGTCATGATTGCTTGCCGCAATTCCTGCAACAAAACCGTAAAGTGCCTGTGCATCGGCAATCATGTATGCATCTGCATCGATCAGGCGCGCTTTATGTGTAATATCGAAGTTCAGCTTATTTCCTTTTTCAATACAGATGACAGAGCCCTTGCTATCTGCGGCAGCCTCATTGACCATGCTGATAAGAGCCTTTGTCTTTCCCGTGCCTCTTACGCCGACAATCAATTTTACCATACTCATTCTCCTTTTATTTGATTCAAGCGGTAGAGATTACCGCTGTTGCTTATATTATACACTATGTTTTGCATATTTTCAATAGAAAACGAGAATATTTTTAGGCTTTTTGTTTAGTCTCTACCCATTTTGGCATCAAGAGCTGCTTTTTCCTTCTCGTACCCCGGTTTTCCAAGGAGTGCAAACATATTTTTCTTATAAGCCTCAACACGCGGCTGATCGAAGGGATTTACACCAAGCATATAGCCATCGATTGCACAGGAGAACTCGAAGAAATAAAAGAGATATCCAAGAGAATAGGGGCCGTGATCCTTGATCTCCAAAACAATGTTGGGCACGCCGCCGTCATTGTGTGCAAGAAGTGTACCAAGCATGGCCGTCTTATTCACGTAATCCAGCTCCTTGCCGGACAGGAAGTTCAAACCGTCTATGTTAGCCGCATCATGAGGAATGGTAAAGCTTGCGCCGCAATCCGCTACGTTCAGCACGGTTTCAAAGAGATTGCGGGGGCCATCCTGGATATACTGCCCAAGAGAATGGAGGTCTGTGGAAAAATTGACAGAGGCCGGCAGAAGTCCACGGTGATCCTTGCCCTCGCTCTCGCCGAAGAGCTGCTTCCACCACTCGCAAACCATAAGTGTGTACGGCTCATATCCCACAAGGATCTCTGTAGATGCGCCCTTGCGGTTGAGAATGGTACGGATAGCGGCATATTTCAGGGCATCGTTTTCCGCAAGGTCGGAGGTCAAAAAGGCCTCACGGGCATCGGCTGCACCCTGCATGAGCGCGTCAATGTCAACGCCGGCCGCCGCGATCGGAAGAAGACCGACAGCAGTCAAAACAGAAAATCTACCGCCAACGTCATCCGGAACAACAAAGGTTTCGTAGCCGCTTTCATCGGCAAACTTTTTGAGCGTACCGCGGCATTTATCGGTTGTGACAAAAATACGCTCACGCGCGCCGTCCTCGCCGTATTTCTTGATTAAAAGATCGCGGAAGACGCGGAAGGCGATCGCCGTTTCCGTCGTAGTTCCCGACTTACTGATAACATTGATACAGATATCACGTCCCTCACAGATGGAAAGCAGCTCCGTCAGTGCGGTCGTGCTGATATTGTTTCCCGAAAAATAAATATCAGGGGTATCCTTTTTGAGATTGTTGTAAAGGGGCGATTTTACAAACTCAATGGCTGCGCGAGCACCGAGGTAGGAACCGCCGATGCCGAGAACGACCAAAATATCACAGGACCTTTGGATTTTTTTTGCGGCCACCTTAATGCGTGCAAATTCTTCCTTATCATAGTTGACGGGAAGATCCACCCATCCGAGAAAATCGTTGCCGGGACCGTTTCTGTCTGCAAGAACACGGTAAGCAGATTCTACCGCCGGACGAATATTTTCCATCTCGTGTGCAGAAACAAATCCATTCAAAAACTTCTCATTTAACTTGACTGCCATGTTTATACCTCCGTGAGCGAAAACGCTTTATTTTATACCAATAGTATACTACAAATTGCCAGCATTTGCAAGGCTTTTTTCTATCTTTTTCACAAAATTAAATTCCCACGCAGAAGCATTGTCGTACAAGGCGTAAAATCAACTCTCCAAAAGAGATTTTTGTGACTGCCTCACTGGCGTAAATATCACACACGCCTATGGTTTTTCCGTTAACCGTATACACAACAGAGCCAACGACCTCTCCTTTTTCGATCGGAGCCTTCAAAACCGGCGGAAGGTTTGTCTTTTCTTCGACAGCTGCACGCTCCCCCTTCGGTACCACTAAGGAAAATGCGTTTTTACGCACGCGGCACAGATCCTGCACGCCCCCAAGGACAGGAAGCTCACCAACATCTCCCTCCTCCGCAGAGATCAGTGCATAATTTGCAAAGCCGTAATCGAGCAGGCGTTTGGCCTCCTCATTCCGAATATCACGTGTAGGAGAACCCATGACTACTGCGATAAGATGCATGTCATCGCGCTTGGC
>JAZOOW010000025.1:0-9616 GCA_045655145.1 Eubacteriales bacterium
AAGGGATACGCGCTGGAGTATCTTCTTTCCTGTATTGCTGCCGACTACGGAGATGCGTATTACGATGGGTATTTCGTTTTTGATGCCGATAACTTGATCTCCCTCGACTATGTCGAGAAAATGAATACCGTTTTTTCAAACGGATATCGCGTGGTTACAAGCTACCGCAATTCTAAAAACTTTGCAGATAACTGGGTAAGTTCGGGATACGGGATCATGTTCATGCGCGAGGCGCGGCACATGAACAACGCGCGCATGATCTTGCACACCAGCTGTGTCATTTCGGGAACGGGCTTTCTCGTCAGCAGTGAGGTCGTGCGTGAGAATAACGGATGGCCCTTCCATTGCTTGACCGAGGATCTTGAATTTTCCATGGCCATGATTGCACGCGGAGAGAAGATCGGCTACTGTCATGACGCTGTTTTTTACGATGAACAGCCTACCTCCTTTATCCAGTCGTGGCATCAGCGCATCCGTTGGTCAAAAGGGTTTTTGCAGGCCTTCCTCCGCCATGGATTTAAGCTTGTGCGTGGCGTCTTTTCAAAAAAGAGCGGATTTTCTTGCTTTGACGAGATCATGTCTACGTTGCCGACGCTTATTCTGTCTGTTTTTGGAGCGGTTTCTGTAGCCACAATGGTTTATTTGCTGGTTTTTGATCCCGGCTATGGGCTTTGGCAGTTTGCATATGCCTTGCTTGTCTATTTTGGCAGTATTTATTTAGTCAACTTCCTTCTTGGCTTTATTACTGTGATCACGGAATGGAAAAAGATCCATGCCACCACAGCACAAAAGCTTCTGTATTCCTTGACCTTTCCGATTTTTATGATCTCTAATGTGCCAATCACGATTGCCGCCTGCTTCTCCCGTTCTGCGTGGAAGGAGATCAAGCACAAGAACGTAAAATCCATTGAAGATCTGGGGATTTTACCTCCTTCGGATTCCGATAAGAAGGATGATAGCGAGATGACACATATGCATTGAACGATATGATGAAAAACCGGACATCCTGCCCGGTTTTTCGCCTTTTATGAAACGAGGTGATCCTCTTGAAGCTGATTGTTGCCGAAAAGCCGAGCCTTGGGCGCAATATTGCCGCTGCCCTTGGTGCCACCGCACGCCGTGACGGATACATGGAGGGGCAGGGCTATTTGGTTACGTGGGCCTTTGGACATCTCTTTTCGCTTGCGGATGTTGAGGATTACACGGGCGGCAGCACGGAGGCGCGCTGGTCTATGGATGTCCTTCCGTGCTTTCCGGAGGAGTTCCGTTTTTCACTTCGGCGCGGGAGTGATAAGCAGGTGGATGACGGCGTGCGCCGTCAGTTTGCTTTGATCGAACGCCTGTGCAACCGCCCTGATGTGGAGTCGATCATCAATGCGGGAGATGCTGACCGAGAGGGAGAGATCATTGTGCGCATATGCATGGAGCATGCCCTCAAGGAGGACAAGCCAAAGTACCGTCTGTGGCTCCCCGACCAAACGGCCGAAACCATTCGTGCCGCCGTTTTGGATATGAAGGAGGACACGGCATACGATAACCTCGCCGCAGAGGGGCTTGCGCGTACCTATATTGACTGGCTTTACGGTGTCAATTTAACACGGTACGCAACACTGCGCACAGGCATGCTTTTGCGTGTGGGGCGTGTGATCGTACCGATCGTGAAGGCGATCTACGACCGTGACATGGCCATTCGTAATTTCAAGCCGGAAACCTACTACTCAATAGAAAGCAATGCCGAAACAAACGGCACGCCTGTAGAGCTGAAAAGCAAGCTCCGCTTTCCCGAGCACGAAAAGGCGCGCGCGCCGCGCGCAGCCGCCTTCTACAATCAGGTGGGGGCTACTGTAACATCGGTAAAAAATAAAAAGGATTCTCTTTCTCCCGGCAAGCTGTTTTCGCTCAGCAAGCTCCAAAATCTTCTCGGCAAGAAGCATAAAATGTCCATGCAGGAGAGCCTGGAGATCGTACAAAAGCTGTATGAGAGTGGCTTTTTGACCTACCCCCGTACAAATTCAGAGTATTTGGCGACCGCCGAAAAGGGAAAGATCCGTGATATTCTGAAGCGTGTGGCCGATCTTGGATATCCCGTTGCCTTCCGTGATGGAAAGCAAATTTTTGACGACAGTAAGATCGAGTCGCACTCCGCTCTGACACCCACCTACCGTATTCCCGATAAAAATCAGTTGAGCGAGAGGGAAGCGTTGGTGTACGGAACGGTATTCCGTCGCTTTGTGGCGGTGTTTTGTACAGAGCCGTGCGTTTGCGTGCGCTCGGAGATCCGCATCGCCGTTGACAAGTGGGAGGAGTTCGTTTTGCGCGGCACGGTGATCCTTGAAAAGGGGTGGACGAAATACGAGGAGGCCACGACAAAGGACAAGGTTCTGCCAAAGCTTGAAAAGGGGGAGAGGGTGAACGTTGATTTTAAGCCGGTAGAGCGGAAAACAACACCTCCGCGTCACTACACCATTGAAACCTTGAACAATTATCTCAAAAACCCCTTCAAGGAGGACAAGGCCGCGGCCGAGGCAAAAGCTGAGAACACAGAGAGCGGAGAAGAAAATGACGCGGAGGATTACCGCGCTATTTTTGAGGGGCTGGAGCTTGGCACCGAGGCGACGCGCACGGGCATTATTGACAATGCGCGCAAAAGCAAATATATTCAGCTTGAAAAGGATGTGTATACAATCCTGCCGGACGGCATTTTTCTCATTGAGTCCTTGATGCGTATGCGGATCAGCATGGACAAATATAAGACTTCCTTTCTCGGTCAGGCGCTCAAAAAGGTTTATCGCGGTGAGATGACTGTGGAGCAGAGCGTAGCGCTGGCTGAAGAAGAGATTCGTGACGTGTTTCTTCCAAAAAACGACCCGCCGGAGACCGATACGGATATCGGCTTTATCGATGAGGCGGTAGGAACCTGTCCTCTGTGCGGCGGTGAGGTGCACCGCACCAAATTCGGATACGGATGCGCGCGGTATCGGGAAACAAAATGCCCCTTTTCTGTCAGCATCACGATCTGCGGCAGAATTATCTCCCCTGCCAATATGCGTCTTTTGCTCGACCGGGGAAAAACTGCAAAAATTGAAGGCTTCATATCAAAAAGCGGAAAGCCTTTTTCTGCCGCGCTGGTCTTGAAGGATGGAAAAGCAGTTTTTGATTTCCAAACATAATACAAGGCAGAATGTGAAATGATCCCTGCGCACCGATTGCGTCCATCCCCGCCTTGACTTTGCATCGGGGATGTGTTATACTCTCCATGTGTATGGTAATATTGAAAAGAAGGAATAGATAATATGACGAAAATCGATATATTTTCCGGCTTTCTTGGAGCCGGCAAGACGACACTGATCAAAAAGCTTCTACAAGAGGCCTATGTGGGTGAAAAGGTTGTTCTCATCGAAAATGAATTTGGTGAGATCGGTATTGACGGCGGCTTTTTGCGCGACACCGGCATCCAGATCAATGAGATGAATTCAGGCTGTATTTGCTGCAGTCTTGTGGCGGATTTCAGCCGTTCCTTTGTGGAGGTTTTGGAGCGCTTTCACCCCGATCGCGTGCTGGTAGAGCCTTCCGGTGTCGGAAAGCTGAGCGACGTGATCCGTGCCGTGCAGGATGCCCATGCGGAGGACGCGGTCCTCAACAGCATGACAACGGTTGTCGATGCAAAAAAATGCAAGATGTATATGAAGAATTTTGGCGAATTCTTCTGCGATCAGGTAGAAAGTGCCGGAACCATCATTCTCAGCCATACGGATGGACTTTCTGAGGAGAAGCTTGACGCCTGTCTTGCGCTTTTGCGTGAGCATAACGGTAAAGCTACGGTGGTAACAACTCCGTGGGACAAGCTGGAGGGGGGGCAGATCCTTGCCGCGATGGAGCACCGTCATACGGTGGAGGATGAGCTCCGTGAGATGGAGGAGGCGCACCGCACCGCGCATCACCACCACCACGATGATGAGCATGAGCATGAGCATCATCACCGTCATGAGCACGGAGAAGCGTACACCTGCGGCTGCCACGACCATGAGCAAGAGCATCATCATGAGCATCACCACCATGACCATGATGAGGAGTGCACTTGCAGCTGTCACGACCATGAACACCACCATGAACACCACCATGAGCACCACCATGAGCACGGAGAAGCGTGCACCTGCGGCTGTCACGGCCATCATCACGCCGAGGAGGTCTTCTCCAGCTTTGGGGAGGAAACGGCAAAGAAATTCACCCGTGAGCAGATCGAGACGGCACTCGAAGCATTTTCTTGCGGTACGGAATACGGTATGGTGCTCCGTGCAAAGGGAATCGTTGCCGCCGAGGACGGAACCTGGCTTCATTTTGACTATATTCCGGGTGAGCCGGATGTGCGTGTAGGTGCCCCCGATGTGATTGGCCGCCTTTGTGTGATCGGAGCCGATCTGGATCATGATGCGATCCGCAAGCTGTTTTCGTGAGGAGCCCATATGGATATTGCTGTTTACGTATTTACCGGATTTCTGGAGTCAGGCAAGACGACACTCATCAATGAGACGCTGGCAGACCCACGCTTCAATACAGGAGAGCGCACGTTGATCCTGTCCTGTGAGGAAGGAATTGAGGAATATGAGCCCGACACCTTTCCGCATGAAAATGTCTTCTTTGAAAGCATTAATAAGCTCTCCCAGCTGAATGCAGATAAACTGACTGCTTTGCAGAAAAAACACAAGGCAGAGCGTGTGATGATCGAGTATAACGGCATGTGGCTGAACGAGGAACTTTATAACGCGATGCCGCAGAACTGGTATATTTATCAGGAGATCATGTCGGCAGATGCAACTACCTTCCTGAATTATGATAGAAATGTGCGTTCCTATGTCGTGGATAAGCTAAAAAACTGTGAGCTGATTGCCTTTAACCGTTTTACGGGCGGAGAGGAAGAGAAGCTTTCACTTCACAAGATCGTACGCAGTGTCAGCCGTACGGTAAACATTGTGTACGAGTATCCCGATCATACAGTTGAATATGATGAGATTGAGGATCCGCTCCCGTACAATCTCTTGGCTGATGTGGTGGAGATTGATGACCGCGATTTTGCCATCTTTTACCGCGACCTTGCAGAGGATATGGAAAAGTACGACGGAAAAACAGTTCGTTTCACAGGGATCGTGCTGCGCGACGATAAGAAGCTTTCAAAAGGCAGTTATATTGTTGGCCGCCACGTCATGACCTGCTGCGCGGATGACATTACCTATTGCCATTTTATTTGTGAAGCGAATGCCGCATCTCCTCTGCAAACAGAGGATTGGGTGTCCTTGACGGCTAAGATAGAGCTTGCCAACCATAAGCTGTACCGCTCGCGCGGTCCGGTGCTGAGAGAGATCTCTGTAGAGAAAAGGGAAGCACTGCCGCGTGATGAGCGGATCGCAACATTCTATTGAGAAGAGGAGCCGTGTATGCAGGACAATTATTTTGAATATGCCGTGGATGTCAAGCCGCGAGGAAAGATGCGCCGCCGTCGCGCTTTGCTGGTGATATTTTATGTCCTCTTCTCGCTTATCTTCTTTTTAGGCTTCTCCCTGATCAAGATTCCCCAAGTGATCGCGGTGCTCCCCATTATTGTTTGGGTGCTTGTTTATTATACGTGGCTGTATGTGTCTGTGTCTTATGAATACGTCATTGCCGTGGGGGAGATCACATTTTCCGCCATATACGGCGACCGCAAGCATAAGGAGCTCATACGCATCCCCGTGCGGGAGATCGAGGCTGTGATCTACGAGGATGACGGTACAGTTTACGATAAGGTGTATGATTATCGCAGTGAAAAGAATGCCGCCGATAGCTATGCGATCGTTTTCAAGGACAAGGCGGGCGCGCGTGCGGTGATTTATTTTGAAGCGACGCGGAAAGCACTCAAGCTTCTTCAGCTATACAATCCTTCGGCGGTCAAAATGGGAAAGACGCTTCGCTACTGAATCTCAAAAAGAGAGAGCTCGAAAATGAACTCTCTCTTTTTTGCGTTTATATCAAGGCAGATAGCGTTTCAATCAAAAACAGTTTCTACCAGCTTCTTTGCGTGGGAAGGTGAATATTGCCATGCAGAAAGATGCGTGTTTTTCTGCGGGTCAATAAAATATTGAAGCGGTGCGCAGGTGCCTTCTTCGTGGTGTGTATCAATAATAACCAGCTTCACCTTCATCTTTTCAGGGAGGATGCTTTTGATGTAAACAGCCGCACGTGCACCCACTGTTACGCCTTCCTTCCACTCGGCAAGACCAGCGAGGTTTGGCGCAAGCTCGATAAAAATGCCATAGCTTTCAATGCTCCGCACGATCCCCGCAACGGTTTGCCCGACCGAGAAGCGTGCCACATTTTCCTCCCAGGTTCCCAAAAGCTCACGCTGTGTCACATAGATGCGTCCTGCGCCATCAATGGTTTTGACAACGACAAAGATTTTATCTCCTGCATGAAAACGGTCACGGGGATGTGCGATACGAGATACAGAGATCGCATCAATGGGGAGCAGGGAAATGATGCCGCAACCGATGTCCACAAATGCACCAAACGGCTCGAGATGCGTAATGCGGGCAGGCAAAATATCGCCCGGCTCCAAGGCATCGATCATATGTAAGCGGCAATCTGCCTGTGCGGCACGGCGGGACAGTACAGCTACTGTTTCTCCACTTCTTTCCTCGGAAAACCCAACCACCTTAAAGCAGGTCGGCTTACCAACGCGCGTTAAAACGGCGATATCCTTGACCGGATCGCCCATGCGGTTATCCTCTGCCTCCGTGCGTAGCATACGGCCTCGCATACCGCCAAGATCAAAGTGCAGGGTAAAGTCCTTGTCACAGAGCATAGCGACGGCTTCCAGGATCCGTCCGCGCTCCATGGCACGTTCAAGGCCTGCACGGGAGGATACGTATTCATAATTTTCCGTCATGGTGATCAGGTGGCCCTCAGGCTTGTAAAGCATAATTTTTCCTCGTTTTCTTTCTTTTTTCTTATGCTTCAGTATATGATACTGGCACGGAAAGTATGAGGAAAACAAAAAAGCGTACAGCTGTTGTACGCTTTTTGATTTGTCTTACATCAAATCTTTTCTGTATAGAATGCAGCCTCTACGTTCGTTTTTCCGTCCGCGCGCAGAGAACGGAAAAATGTTTCATCCTCTGTAGATCCGCCCAAGCGATACACGGAAAGCTCATCTCCGAGAGGTGCTTCGTTAAAGTAATTGATGGAAAGGCGGTTGACGCGGCGCTCACGCAGATCAAGGAAGCCGCAAAGCATATCTGCATAGACGGTATTGTTCATATGTCCGTTCAGATCGGCGTCTGCGTAACGCACAGTGTATTTGCCGGCGTATTCCATTTCGCCACGCGGAAGACGAAGGCGTTGCGGCTCCGCTCCCTCGGGAAGCGGCTCCTCGGTAAAATTGGGCTGATATTCGGTCGTGCGGAGAGGGTGCTTGGTCGCAATTTCGATCAATGCCCAGACACTGGTAGCCTCTGTGATGACTTTCCCGTCGCGTAGCAAGCGGTGGTGGCGGAGAAAGCTGAAGCCATGGCTGGGAGCGGCCCACGTTTCGGCTGTCAGTCTTTCATAACCGAGAATTGGTTCGTGAAGATGTACATCGATGCGGCTCAGCACAAAGGCGCGGCCCATAGAACGCAACTCGGGATCGGTAGGACCGTATGTACGCAGCTGAAGGTTGGCCGCCTCCTGCAGGTAGGTCATGGCGGCACCCGGGCGCACGATGCTGTGATAATCACAAGCGTGCGAGTTAATATCAAATTCGCATCGAAAAATCATATGAACGGAGCTCCTTTTGGACAAGTGCTTTCACTTATTATACAACAAAAAAAGCGATTTTGCAATCGCTTTTTTGTGATTTTTCAGGATTATTCCGTCAGCGCATCTCCTGCACGGGCATAGACGCGCGGAGGGGTATTGGCACCTGGGGTGTCGTTTAAGCCGAAGCTGACCGAAATGGCATTGTTTACCCGTTGCATCATCTCATCGTCTAAATGTCCCATTTTTTCACGCAATCTTCGCTTATCCAGCGTGCGGATCTGTTCAAGCAGGACGACAGAATCCTTGGTAAGACCCACGCGGCTCGCATATATGTCGATGTGTGTCGGCAGCTTTGCTTTGCCGAGCTTGCTGGTGATCGCGGCGGCGATAACGGTTGGGCTATATCGATTGCCAATATCATTTTGCACGATGAGAACGGGGCGCAGACCTCCTTGCTCACTTCCGACAACCGGGCTAAGATCGGCGTAATAAATATCTCCTCGTCTTATGTTCATGGAACATAGCATCCTTTCAAATAATTCCTTGCAAGGCTAGTGTTGCCGAAAAGGGAAGTGCTTTAATCAGGAAAGTGCTGGAAAAAGAAAAACTTTTCCCGTAATAGTATATGACGTGGTTAGATTCATGGTTTCCCAACGAGGAGTGTGGTAGAAAGCAGAATATGCAAGATGGCTCTCAAAATTTCATAAGATAAAAATCCCTGCGAAAAGCTCCGCAGGGATTTTTCTTTTAATGATGCTCGGTGACGGCGTGATCCTCGTCCGGTCGGAAGAGCAGGGAAATGCACCAAACACCGGCCAATGCTACCACCGTATAGATGATACGGGCCAGAATGGTTGTGCCGCCACCGCAGATCCATGCAACGAGATCAAAGGAAAAAAGACCGATGCTACCCCAGTTCAGGGCACCGATGATCGTCAGTGCAAGCGCGATTTTGTCAATGATCATTTCAAAAACCTCTTTCATTTTTTACGGGAAGCCCGCTTGCTCATTAGTATGTACGGGTATTTATGCCACTATACCTCTTTTCTGTATTCCTCGGGATAAAAATTGCGTGCTTCGAAATTTTCTTTGATTTTTGCAAGAGCCTTTTTTTCAATGCGGCTGACATAGGAGCGGGAAATGCCAAGCAGCTTTGCTACCTCGCGCTGTGCCATTGGCGTCTTTCCCGTCAGCCCGTAACGCAGAACAAGGATGTGCTGCTCCCGTTCATTCAAAATATCCCGAATGAGGCGGTAGGCGTATTCACTGTGAAGCTTGGTATCCAGATCCTCGGCGATGGTGTCCTCGCTGCTGATGATATCAATATAGGTAAGCGGATTCCCATCGCGGTCTACGTCGATCGTATCGTTGATGGACACCTCACAGGCAAGCTTTTTCTGGGAACGGAAAAACATTAAAATTTCGTTTTGAATGCATTTTGCGGCATAGGTGGCAAAGCGAGCGCCATTCCGAACGTCAAAGGTGTCGACCGCCTTGATCAAGCCGATCGAACCGATGGAAACAAGATCGTCTTGCGACGGATGCGAGATGTAATACTTTCTTACAATGTGTGCTACAAGGCGCAGATTATGCTCGATCAGCTTTGCGCGCGCCGTGCTGTCGCCAGCTGATTTTTTCAGAAATAACGCCTTTTCTTCCGCGCTCGGCAAAGGTGGAGGGAAGCATTGCTCGCCGCCGATACCAAGAATAAAGCAAAAGAAATGCGATGCCATAGCGCTCAAAAACTGAAACAACATGAATATCCCTCCTTGCGGCAAAAATAAAAATCCGCATACACATATTGGTATGCGGATATGGCTTGTTTGTATGAGACTAAAAATCAATT
>JAZOOW010000026.1:0-8584 GCA_045655145.1 Eubacteriales bacterium
AGCCTTTCCTCTCTTTTGGGGATCTTCCCTCCCACCTCCGACATCAACGTCACGGCAGGCTGGGCGATCCTCGTCTTTGGGCTGATCACCTACTATAAAATGAAATGCGGTCCTTGGCATTACGTCAAGAGCTTTGGCGATCCTGTGGCTGTTCTCGCACCGATGAACCTCATCAGCGAGGTAGCCACCCCCATTTCCATGGCCTTCCGTCATTACGGAAACATTCTCTCGGGCACCATTATCTCGGTGCTGGTGGCATCGGGGCTTGCCGGTCTTTCGGAAATGATCTTCGGAGCACTCCCCGGCTTCCTTGGGGAATTTCCCTTTCTCCGCGTAGGTCTTCCCGCTCTTCTCTCTGTCTACTTTGACGTGTTCAGCGGTTGTCTTCAGGCTTACATCTTTGCCGTGCTGACCATGCTTTACGTGTCAAACGGCTTCCCTGCGGACGATTACCGCGAGCGGCAGATCCGCCGCGCACAAAAGCGTGCCGAAAAAGAGGCACAAAGGAACGCATCGACCAACTGAAAAGGCTCAAACAAAAAAATATAAAAATTCCTTTGGAGGTATGAAATTATGGAACTCGCAATCGGTATTATTCTCGGATGCTGCGCATTGGGTGCAGGTATGGCTATGATCGCCGGTATCGGACCCGGCATCGGTGAGGGCAACGCGGTTGCCAAGGCCTGTGAGGCCATCGGCCGCCAGCCCGAAAGCAAGGGGGACGTTACATCTACCATGCTGTTTGGATGCGTTATTGCAGAAACCACCGGTCTTTACGCACTGGTCATTGCCATTCTCCTTATCTTTGTGGCACCCGGCATGCTCGTTAATCTTCTGGTGTCCACGATGGCAGGTCTTTGATCGGACGGGAGAACAGGAATGCAACCTTTTGTAAGCCATCTTTTAGCAGCTGAAACGTTGGACATCATCTCCATCAACATTTGGCATATCCTGATCTCGCTTCTCAATCTGGTGATCCTCTTTTTACTTGTCAAGAAATTCCTCTTCAAGCCTGTAAGACAGCTCTTTGCCGACAGGCAGGCGGCCATCGACAGCCGCTATGCCGCCGCAGAGGAGGCACAAAAGCAGGCCGATGCAAGCCGCACGGCATGGGAGGAAAAGCTGGAGGGTGCCGAGATCGAGGCAAAGGCGATCCTTGACGATGCCGCCGCCCACGCCAAGTTCCGCACTGAACAGATTTTGAAGGAAGCAAATGACAAGGCCGCGGGCATCCGCGCGCGAGCCGAGGCTGAGGCTGTCCTGACACAGAAAAAGGCTGAGGACGGCATCAAGCGCGAGATCGTGGATCTCTCTGCCGCGCTGGCCGAGAAAATGCTGGAGCGCGAGGTGGATGCTCGGGATCACCGTGCCATGATCGATTCCTTTATCGGTCGGTTAGGAGCGCAGGATGACAGCGATCAGTAAGGATTATGCGGTCGCCCTGTTTGCGATCGCCTGCGAGGAAAGCACCACACGGGAGCTTTGGGAGGCACTTGAGCGCGCAAATGCCGCCTTTACGGAAACCCCCGCACTTCTATCTATGCTGGACGCACCCTCGCTTTCCCAAGCGGAAAGGCTTGCGGTCCTTGACAGCATTTTTGGCGAGCTGCTCCCCTCCCGCGTTCTCTCTCTTTTGAAGCTTCTTGCAGAGAAGCGGCGGGTATCCCTCTTTTCGGATATACGGAGGGAGTACCGCACGCTTCTTGATGCCAAGGAGTCCCTGACCACGGCACACGTGATCAGTGCCGTTCGGCTAACCGATGCCGAGAAGGATGCCCTTTGTCGGAAGCTTCAATCCATCAGCGGAAACACCGTAACCCTCGACTGCCGCATCGATCCCGATATTTTAGGCGGTCTTGTTGTGGAAATGAACGGACAGGTGATAGACGGCTCCTTACGCCATCGCCTTGACGAAGTAAAGGATGTGATGAATCAATGAGTGCAAAGCCCGAAGAAATCAGCAGCATCATCAAGGAACAGATCAAGCATTACGAGTCCCGTCTGGAGATGAAGGAAACGGGCACCGTTATCCTGGTTGGTGACGGCATTGCCAGAGTTTACGGCCTGCAGAGCTGTATGGCAAGCGAGCTCCTTCTCTTTGAGGACGGAAGCATGGGACTGGCTCAAAATCTTGAGGATGAAACCGTTTCGGTCGCGCTGCTTTCCAACAAAAACGATATTCACGAGGGGTCTACCGTCAAGCGCACAGGGCGCGTATTATCCGTTCCCGTGGGTGAGGAGCTTCTTGGGCGCGTTGTCGATGCACTTGGAAGCCCGATCGATGGCAAGGGCCCCATCGACACAAAGAAAACGCGCCCTGTAGAATCCGAGGCACCCGGAATTATTGAGAGAAAGAGTGTTTCGGTGCCGCTCCAGACGGGCATTAAGGCGATCGACAGCATGATCCCGATCGGCCGCGGCCAGCGTGAGCTGATCATCGGTGACCGCCAGACGGGCAAGACCGAGATCGTTATCGATACCATTATGAACCAGAAGGACACGGGCGTTATCTGCATTTACGTGGCCATCGGGCAGAAGAATTCCTCCGTGGTCGGTCTTGTCAATCAGCTGACCGCCGTGGGTGCCATGGCCTACACCATCGTGGTGTCGGCATCCGCCTCCGAGTCCGCCCCCCTCCAATACGTGGCCCCCTATGCGGGCTGTGCGATGGCGGAGTATTTCCGCGAGCAGGGGCGTGACGTTCTGATCGTGTACGACGATCTTTCCAAGCATGCCGTGGCCTACCGCGCCCTCTCGCTGCTCATTCGCCGTCCGCCGGGACGCGAGGCCTACCCCGGTGACGTATTCTATCTGCATTCCCGTCTGCTCGAGCGCGCGGCCTGCGTGTCCGAGGCGTACGGCGGCGGCTCTATCACCGCCCTCCCCATCATTGAAACGCAGGCAGGTGACGTATCCGCCTATATCCCGACCAACGTGATCTCGATCACCGACGGACAGATCTTCCTCGAAACCGAGCTGTTCCATGCAGGCATCATGCCGGCCATCAACCCCGGTATCTCGGTCAGCCGTGTAGGCGGCTCTGCCCAGCTCAAGGCCATGAAGAAGGTATCGGGAGAACTGAAGCTCCTCTATGCACAGTACCGAGAGCTACAGGCCTTTGCCCAGTTCGGCAGTGACCTGGATGCCGATACCAAGGCGCGTCTGGCACTTGGTGAGCGTATTGTGGAGGTCCTCAAGCAAAAGCGCAACGCACCTGTGCGTGTGGGCTGTCAGGTGGCCATCGTGTACGCCGTCATTAATGGATATCTGAATACGGTACCCGTAAAGGAAGTCGGTGCATATGAGCAAAGGCTGTATTCGCATATGGAAAATAAGTACGGCGCGCTTCTTTCCCGCTTTGAGGGCGGTTATTTTGATGACGAGGACGTCGCGATGCTGAAAAAGGCACTCGGCGAGCTGCAGAGGTAAGCGATGGGTGCTGATATCAAAAAGCTGCGGAGCCGCATCAAGAGCGTGGATTCCACGCTCCATCTGACGCGTGCCATGGGGCTGGTTGCCTCCTCCAAGATCCGCCGCGCCATGGTCGCCATGGAGCATGGGCGGGAATACGAGGCGGCCGTATGCGGTGCCCTCCGCCCACTTCTCTTTTCTCCGGAATGTCAAAGAAGCCCTTATATGCAAGAGAGGGACGGTGACCGCGTATGCCTTGTGGTGATCGCAGGTGACCGCGGTCTTGCAGGGGGCTATAACGCCAATATTTTCCGCGCCTTGCGCGCGCATTCCTACACCACGGTCATCCCGATCGGCAAGCGCGCCTGTGACCGCTTTGGCGGTGAGCCGTGCTATGCCGAGGGGTATTCCTATGCCGAGGCGCAGGTCTTGGCCAAAAGGCTGTGTGAGGCCTTTGCGGCAGGCGAATACGACCGTGTGGAGATCCTTGGCACGCGCTATATCTCCATGCTGGAGCAGGAGCCGACGCTCCGCCGTGTGCTTCCGCTTTGTGCGGAGGGAGAAGCGCCCCGCGCCACCACGGTCTTTGAGCCGGACGAGGCATCCGTACTGGATGCCGCCGTGCCGGAGTACGTTGCCGGCATACTCATCAGCACCGTGCGTGAGAGCTTTGCTGCCGAGGTGGCGGCACGCCGTACCGCCATGGATGCGGCCGGCAAGAACGCCGAGGAAATGATCGCCAATCTGCAGCTGGCCTACAACCGCGCAAGGCAGGGTGCGATCACACAGGAAATTACCGAAATCGTTGCCGGCAGCGGCATGTAAAGGAGGCAACAACATGTCAAATATTGCAAAAGGCAGCGTCGCGCAGGTCATGGGACCTGTTGTTGACGTGCGCTTTGAGGAGGGCTTTTTGCCCGCCATTCATCATGCGCTGACGATGAAAAACGGCGAGAAAACGCTTACCGTTGAGGTTGCCCAGCACATCGGCGACAACATCGTCCGCTGTATTGCCATGTCCTCAACTGACGGTCTTTGCCGCGGCACGCCCGTTACCGACACGGGTGCCCCCATCAGCGTACCCGTCGGACGGGAAACGCTCGGGCGTATCTTCAACGTTCTCGGCGACGCAGTAGACAACCGTGAGCCGCCCGAGAATGCTGAACACAGAAGCATCCACCGCCCCGCCCCCGCCTACGACGAGCTGGCTACCTCGACCGAGATCTTTGAAACAGGCATCAAGGTCATCGCCCTCATCTGCCCCTATGCCAAGGGCGGTAAGATCGGTCTGTTTGGCGGTGCAGGCGTCGGCAAGACCGTGCTCATCATGGAGCTCATCAACAACATTGCCAAGGAGCACGGCGGTCTTTCGGTCTTTACGGGTGTTGGCGAACGTACTCGTGAGGGCAACGACCTTTATAACGAAATGACCGAATCGGGCGTTCTCAAAAACACCGCCCTTGTCTACGGCCAGATGAACGAGCCGCCCGGAGCGCGTATGCGCGTGGCTCTCTCCGGCCTGACGATGGCAGAATACTTCCGCGACGACGAGGGACAGGACGTGCTTCTGTTCATCGACAACATCTTCCGCTTTACGCAGGCAGGCTCCGAGGTGTCCGCCCTTCTCGGCCGTATGCCCTCCGCTGTTGGCTATCAGCCGACGCTTGCCAATGAGATGGGTGCGCTCCAAGAGCGTATCACCTCCACGAAAAAGGGCTCGATCACCTCGATCCAGGCCGTTTACGTGCCTGCCGACGACCTAACGGACCCCGCGCCCGCGACCACCTTTGCCCATCTGGATGCCACGACCGTTCTCTCGCGCAGTATTGCCTCGCAGGGCATCTATCCTGCCGTTGATCCGCTGGAATCCACCAGCCGTATCCTCTCCCCCGAGGTGCTTGGCGAGGAGCATTACGCCGTTGCGCGCGAGGTACAGCGCATCCTTCAGCGTTATCAGGAGCTGATGGACATCATTGCCATCATGGGCATGGATGAGCTTTCCGACGAGGATAAGCTGCTTGTCGGCCGCGCCCGTAAGATCCAGCGATTCCTCTCCCAGCCCTTCCACGTATCCGAAAAGTTCACGGGCATTGAGGGCACCTACGTTCCGCTTTCCGAAACCATCCGCGGCTTCCGCGAGATCATTGACGGCAAGCACGACAATCTCCCTGAGTCTGCCTTCCTCTTTGTCGGTAGCATTGACGAGGCGGTTGCCAAGGCCGCAAAGCAGGTGACGGCATGAACAGCTTCCGCCTGATCGTTTCCTCGCCCGACGGACACCTCTTTGATGGGGATGCCCTGATGCTCTCCTTGCGTGGCACGGAGGGCGAGCTGGCCGTTATGGCGGGGCATATTCCCTTTGTCACCACGGTCATCCCCTGCGACCCATGCATTGAGCTGCCGGACGGCAGTGAACGTTGCGGCCACACAGACGGCGGTCTTCTGACCGTATCGGCCGAGGCTGTTACCCTCCTTTCAGGCAGCTTTTCATGGAAAGAGGAATCATAGTCCAAAGGGACAGGCTTTGCCGATTCCCTACAAGAGCTTCGGCAAGTTTAGGATTTATTTAATATAGCTTTGGTGAAAACCAAAATATAATTTTTAGCCACAAGGCTAAAAATACAACTAATTTATGTGGATAAAGAAAAGCCCACCATATTTCGCTTTTTGCGAAGTGTAGTGGGCTATACTTTTACTCTCTTGAAAAAATCCCTAACATAAGAGCACTAAATTCCGTGCTTTTTAATTTAGTATTGAAAAAAACAAAAAAAGTAGTATAATAAACTTATAATTTATTTTTCAGGAGAAACGTATGAAAAAACTTTTAGTTACGTTATTCGCGTTTACGTTAATAATAAGTACGGTTGGTTTATTCGCTTGTAGTGATAATACTGATAATATTGACAATATCACAGACTACACAAATTATTTAGAGTTTAATCTTTTACCGGACGGAACTTACAGCGTTGGTGGAAAAAGCGATTTAGCTTCAGTGTATATAGAAAAAATAGAAATACCATCTACTTATAATGGCAAAGCCGTTACACAAATTGTTCAAAACGGCTTTCATGGAGTGAGTAGCCTAAAAGAAATCATAATACCAAATAGCATAACTGCTATTGGAGAATATGCGTTCTATGGTTGCAATAATTTAATCTATAACGTTAAAGACGGCTTAAAATATATAGGCAATGAAGAAAACAAGTATTTATATTTAGCAGCCGTAGTAGATACTAACATAACTTCAGCAACTATTGATTCTGCTTGTAGATTTATTGGAGATGATGTGTTCGATTTTTGCTATAGTTTAGAAAGCGTAGTAATAGGTAATAGCCTAACTACTATTGGAGAAGATGCCTTCTATTATTGCGAGAGTTTAGAAAGCGTAGTAATGGGTAATAGCGTAACCACTATTAGAGAAAGTGCGTTCTACGGTTGCAAAAGTTTGAAAGAAATAGAAATACCAAATAGCGTAACCACTATTGGGGATTATGCGTTTGAATATTGCGATAATTTAGAAAGCGTAGTAATAGGTAATAGCGTAACCACTATTGGAGCGGCTGCGTTTTCTCATTGCACTAGTTTAACAAGTGTAGAAATACCAAATAGCGTAACGACTATTGGAAGTGACGCGTTCAATGGCTGCGAAAGTTTAGAAAGCGTAGTAATACCTAATAGTGTAACTACTATTGGAAATTATGCGTTCAATAATTGTGATAATTTAACCTATAACGTTCAAGAGGGTTTAAAATATTTAGGTAATGAAGAAAATAAGTATTTATATTTAGCAGGGGTAGTGGATAGAAGTAACTTGACTTCAGCAACTGTTCTTACTGCTTGTAGATTTATTGGTTCTTCTGCGTTCAATGATTGCTATTATTTACAAAGTATAGTAATTGGGAATAACGTGACGTCTATTGGAAGTGGTGCGTTCACAGATTGCGAAAGTTTAACAAGTATAAAAATACCTGATGGTGTAACTTCTATTGGAAATTCTGCTTTTATTAGGTGTAAAGGTTTAACAAGTATAGAAATACCAAACAGCGTAACTTCTATTGGAAATTCTGCGTTCGTACTTTGCAACAGTTTAACAACTATAACCTTTAACGGAACTAAAACCGAGTGGGATGCGGTTACTAAAGGTACTGATTGGAAACTTAACGTTCCTGTAGCGGTTGTTAATTGTACTGACGGAGACGTAGCAATTTAATAAAAAACCAAACTTTGGTGAAAACCAAAATACAACTTTTAGCCACAAGGCTAAAAATACAACTAATTTATGTGGATAAAGAAAAGCCCACCATATTTCGCTTTTTGCGAAGTATAGTGGGCTATACTTTTGATTGTAATAAAAACCCCTAATAGGGATACCATTTTGCTTGTCCCTCTTTTTTTGCAACCGACAAAATTCCTCTTTACATTCCATGCACAGTATGCTATAATGAAGACAGAAAAGGCTTTCAAAAGGAGGTTTTTTATGCCTTACATGTGGATCGCGGTGGTCGTGCTGGCCATCGTAGCAGAGATCTCTACTGTATCTCTGGTTGCGATCTGGTTTATGCCATCCGCCATCATTTCTATGATCCTTGCTTTCTTCAACGTGCCTGTCCCGATACAGGTCCTCGTCTTTCTTGCCGTATCGGCAGCGCTGATCGTATGCTCAAGGACCATCTTCAAGAAAGCACTCTTTGCAAGGCACGTGCCTACCAATGCGGATGCCGTGATCGGAGAGACCGCCGTCATCACCGAGGATGTGTGCAACATTGAAAGCCGCGGACTTGCCAAGGTGCGCGGACAGATCTGGAGTGCCCGCAGTGCCGATGGTGAGGATCTCCGCGCAGGAGAGCTGGTTACCGTTGTTTCTATTGAGGGTGTCAAGCTGATCTGCAAAAAGAAGGATTAACATTACGCAAATAAAGAAAGAGAGGTAACATTATGCCGTTTATCATTTTGGGTATTATTCTGGTCGTTCTCATCGCGCTTGTCGCATCCAACATTTTTATCGTGCCGCAGGCACAGGCTTACATCGTAGAACGTCTTGGTGCTTATCACACCACCTACCACACAGGCTTCCACATCAAGGTTCCCTTTATCGACAGAATCAGAGCACGCATCTCGCTGATGGAAAAGATCGCCGATTTTGCGCCGCAGGACGTGATCACCAAGGATAACG
>JAZOOW010000027.1:0-11996 GCA_045655145.1 Eubacteriales bacterium
TTTCATTTTACAATTGCCCGTCTTGCGTTTTCTAACATTTTCATTAAACGCAATGCACTTTCTTCATAAAAAGAAAGCAGGGAGAAGTCATGCTTCTCCGATGCGAGAGAGCGTTAAAAAAATCGCCCGACACAACGTCACAAAAGGATGAGGCCGAAGGGAGGGCTCCCTTCGGCCATGGCCTACCCGACAGGATTCGAACCTGCGGCCTCAAGAGTCGGAGTCTTGCGCTCTATCCAGCTGGGCTACGGGTAGATGACGGTATTTCACAACGGAGTTTATTGTATCATAAGAAACGAGAAAAGTAAAGGGTTTTTTGTATTTTTTCAAAAAAACTTTCCCTGCGAAGGATAAATCAGTAGATCTGTGCAAAAAAAGCACTCTTGCGGAGAAGCGTACGCCGCAGATGGAAAAAATAATGCTCACGCACACAAAGACACCGTGGGAGCATAAGACGGGCGGAGGAAAAGGGAGAGAGCGACACTCCCTGCGGAAATTCCCCGACGATAAGCAACATATATTCGCGCGACAGATCCCGCGCAAAGAGCTCTGTGCATACTTTTCCCGCAACGGGGAAAAGAGCAACTACGCGCTGTTCCACGAAAAGATGGGCGTAGAGGCGGTCGGCACGGTACTGCGCTACGCGCGTGATCACGGCAAAAAGCACCGACAGCACAAGAAAAACGGGAAACAGAAGAAAAAGCAGGCCAAGCAGCAAAAGAAGGAGTGCACTGCGCTCCGCGATCAGCAAAACGCGAAGGGCGATCCGCAACGCGCGTGCCAGAAAAAGGACGGATGAGAAGCGCGCTACAAGGCGTCGGAAGAGGGTATACGGTGTCCCATGGCGGAAGACCGCGAAAACATAGCCGAGGTATCCGCCGCGTGCATATGCGGCGGCATTTTTCCCTAGTTCCGAAGCATAATTCCGTGCCTTTTTATCAAAATCGGGCACCCGTGTGTCTTGAAATGCAGAATTTTCGTCCACTTCTCTCATGCCGCCTCCTGGGTTTGGCGCGTGTGCGCACTATGTAGACGGCGTAATATCCTCCGCAAGGAGTGCGAGATTGCGAAAGAGCACATCCCGCCCACGGAAGGAAAAGGCGCGTTCGGAAAACTGCTCCTCTGTCATGGAGAGAAGGCCTTCCCGTGTGAGATTTGTGATACGGTCCTCCCTGAAAAACGGGATCGGTGTCAGCCCGTCACCGCTTGCCACGGCGCGGCGATTGTGCGGACATATCGCCTGACAGACATCGCACCCCCACACCTGCCTCGTTCTGCGGATAAGTGCCCTCTCCTCCTCGGTAAGCTCCCCCTTTTTCTGCGTAACGGCAGACAGACAGGGCGCACCGCTTTCCCGTAGGCTTCCACTCGGACAGGCGCGACGGCAAGCACCGCACCCCTCACACACGCAGGGCGCAATGGGTTCTCGTGCTTGCATGAGCGACGGCGGTGCATCGGTAAGAAGCTCTCCGATAAACACATATGAGCCGTAGCGCGGATGAATGAAAAGCCCGTTCTCTCCCAGCATTCCAAGCCCTGCCGAGGCTGCGGCCTGTCGCTCGTCAATGGGAGAATGGTCGGAAAAGCCCGCAAAGGAATAACCGCTCTCGGAAAGCCCTTGAGAAAGGCGCGAAAACAGCTCCTTCATATACAAGTGATAATCCTTGGCCGCGGCATAGCAGGAAATGTTATCACACTCTCCGGCGTAATAGGGGACGAGAAAAAGAACTGCCGTTTGCGGCAAAAAGGACAGGCGCTCTGCAAGATAGGGGCGTAAAAGGCGGCAGGCCGCATAGGGAATGGCGGCGTGCTCCGTAATGCCCTCTTGCAGAAGGGCGGATGCGAGTGCCGCGGCACACGATCTCTCCATCAATACGTATCTCTCCTTTCTCTTTTCAGGCACACTTTTCTTTCAGTATAATCCAACACGGGGAAAAAAACAAGTCTTGTGCTGTTTTTTATTCTTTTTTTGTGAGAATATCGGCAGGATAATTGCAATTTTCCAAAAAATGTGCTACAATAAGGTGTATGTCGTTCGTTCTTGTATATATAGGAGGCAGATTATGCTTTGGATAAAAGGCTTTTTTCTTATGGAGTTAGAGAAGGCGGGCAGTATGCTTGCGTGGCAGATATATTTATATATCGCGCTTGGTCTGCTGCTTGCGGGCATCCTGGTTCCGTATTTGCTTGGCAGCATCAATTCCGCTGTTTTTCTTTCCCGCGTGCTGTACCGTGATGATATCCGAAAGCACGGAAGCGGCAACGCAGGTACAACCAACATGCTCCGCACCTACGGAAAGGCAGCCGCACTCTTTACCCTGCTTGGGGATATCCTCAAGACCGTTTTAGCCGTGACCTGTGGCTCGCTTCTCATGGGTGCGCCTCTTGGCGGATGGGTGGCGGCGCTCTTCTGCATGCTGGGGCACATCTTCCCGATCTATTCCCGTTTCAAGGGCGGCAAGGGTGTACTTTGTGCGGCTACGGCGGTGGCCATGCTTTCTCCCTATGCCTTTCTTTGTGTTCTCCTCACCTTTATTATTCTCGTTTCCATGACAAAATATGTTTCCCTCGGCTCTATCGTCGGCGGCCTGATGCTCCCGCTTTTTATCAACATGTTTAACAACATTACACAGACCGGCGGCATCAACGGGCTGATCTCGGTGATGATCGCCCTCCTGATCCTGTGGTGTCATCGAACCAACATTAAGCGTATTCAGAACCGCACCGAATCCAAGCTTTCCTTCCGCAAAAAGCACAAGGAAGGACCCCACGAGAAATGAGTCCACGTGAACGGATGGCCGCCCTGATCTCTCTTGCGGCGGCAGAGGGGATCTTGCGCAAGCTCGTTCTCTCGCTTCCCACGGAAAACGCACCTGCTCCGCGCCAGAGCGGCAAGCTCTGCCGTATGCGCGAGGGGCGCGTTTTGGTGATGGAATCGGCGTATGAAGGGGGGCGTGTGTCGCAAGCACTCTATAAATCGGAGTCCATTGCCCAAGAGATCGGCGTGCTCCTTCCCTATTACAGGGAGATCAATCTCCTCACCTCGGCAGGGGATGCCGTACTGAAAGCATCCAAAAAAGGAACCGTGACACTCCTTGGCGCAGACAAATTGGAGGCCACCCTGCGCACAGACGGGAGCGACTTTACCCGCTACGATCTTCCGATCGACCGTGCGGCCAAGCACATCCTCACAGGCACGGAGCCCTTTTTGCATGTACTGGGCATTGCCGATGCCAAAGGGCGCGTGCATGACAAGCGGCAGGGGAAATTCCGCCAGATCAATCGCTTTCTTGAATATCTTGCCGATGTATATCCGAAGTTCCCGACAGAGGGCGACCTTCTCATCTACGATCTCTGCTGTGGCAAAAGCTATCTCAGCTTTGCCGTGTATCATTACCTTACACATATTTGCGGCAGACGCATTCGCCTCATCGGCATGGATCGCAAGGCAGACGTGATGGCCGACTGTGCCTCCTTTGCGGCGCGGCTAGGCTTTACGGGCATGGAATTCCGCACGGGTGACGTGCGTACCTGCTCTGCACCCGAGCGGGCACCCGATCTTGTTATGTCACTGCATGCCTGCGACATTGCGACCGATATCGTGCTGTCCCGTGCCGTGGACTTTGGTGCACAGATCATTCTGTCCACCCCCTGCTGTCACCGTCAGCTTTCGCGCTTCATTCGCTGTGATGCGCTTTCCTTTATCACAAAGCATCCCCAGCTTACAGGAAAGCTGTGCGATTCCCTTACTGACGGCTTGCGCCTGCTTCGTCTTGAGGCAGAGGGCTATGAGGTGCTGGCTACCGAGCTGACCGATCCTGAAAACACACCGAAAAACACACTTCTGCGCGCTGTGCGCCGCCGCGATTTCTCACGCGACAGCCGTGAGGCGGCAGAAAAGACCGCGCGTTACCGCGCGGCGCTGGACTTTTTGCTTGGCGACCGCGCCGAGGACTATCTTGCATCACTTTGAAGGGTTGATCATGACAGAACAAAAAGCACTTGAAACGATCCATGCCATCCCCCGTTTTCAAGGAAGCGCGCCTTCCCTCGCACCGATGCGTGCACTCATGCATGCACTTGGTGACGTGCAGGAGCAGCTTCGCTTTATTCATATAGCAGGCACAAACGGAAAGGGCTCTACCGCCACCATGATCGCCGCTGTACTTGAGGAAGCCGGCCTGCGTGTTGGCCTATATACCTCTCCGTATATCAACCATTTCCGCGAGCGGTTTCGCATCAACGGAATTCCTGTGAGCCCGTATCTCTTTTGCCGTGCGGCAAAAAAAGTGCTTACCGCTTATAAGCGCCTTCCCTGCCGTGACCGTCTTTCCCAGTTTGACGTGGTAACAGCCATCGGATTTTTACTGTTCGCCGAGGCGGACTGCGACATGGTGGTGCTGGAGTGCGGTCTTGGCGGCCGCCTGGATACGACCAACATCATTCCACCGCCCGAGGTGGCGGTCATCACGAATATCGGCTATGACCACACAGAGATACTTGGCGAGCATATCACGGAGATCACATCCGAGAAATGCGATATTTTGAAGGCAGGATGTCCTTTTGCCGTTTTCTCTCCACAATCCTATCCCGAGGCACTTTCGGTCATGGAGGATACGGCCAAGGAACGTGGGATCCCCTTTACCGCTGCCCGACTTTCGGATATTGCTTTATCCGTTTGCGGTCTCGGAACACTTGATTTTACCTACTGTGGCCAACCCTACCGCACGCATCTGGCCGCCCCCTATCAGGCAAAAAATGCCGCAACAGCCATTGAGGTGATCGCGGCCTTGAACAGGCGCGGCTATGCGATCTCTGACGGAATGCTGCGTGCAGGGCTTCTTCGTGCTGCCATCCCCGCACGGCTGGAGCTCGTCAGCATTGACCCCACCGTTCTGCTTGACGGTGCGCATAACCGTGACGGCATACTGGCCCTACAAAACAGCATGGAGATCCTCTCTACGCAATACGGACGCCTGTTTTGTGTGCTGGGCATGCTGCGTGACAAGGAGCCCCGTGCAGCGTTGGCAGATTTTTTCAGCTCCTCTATTTTGCAAGAAAGACTGGCAACGGTTGCTACCTTTGCGCCGTCCTCCCCCCGTGCGCTTTCCGCAGAGGAGATACGGGATATTCTGTTTGATATACTTCCCTCCTCCGTATCCGTTACACCGCATGCTACAAGCAAGGAGGCACTTCGCACCTGCATGGATGCCATGCAAGAGGGGGATCTTCTCTTGGCCTTTGGCTCGCTGTACAGCATGGGGGAGCTGCGGAGGGAAGCAGCCGCGCTCATCACCGCAGATCGGAAAGGAATGCTATGAAAGAAGCGTATACAACCTATACCCCCGAAGAAACCGAGGCCATCGGCGAGGCACTGGCTCGCACGCTGATCGCGGAAGGAACACGCCGCGCCTTTCTCTCTCTTGACGGAGAGATGGGCGTTGGCAAGACCGCCTTTGCGCGCGGCTTTGCACGCACACTCGGCTGTGTCGGTGTGCACAGCCCCACCTATACCGTTGTCAACGAGTATCGCGGTGATCCTCTTCCCGTTTTTCATTTTGATCTGTACCGCATCGCGGATGAGGACGAGCTGTACGCCATCGGCTTTGACGATTATCTGGGGCGGGATGGCTTTCTTCTCTGCGAATGGACAGAAAAGGGCGGAGCCTTGATCCCTACTGACCGCATCCGTGTGAGCATCACACGGGCGAACGAGGGAGAAAATGTCCGTCACATTACGGTAAAAAAGGAGTGCTTATGAAGATTCTTGCCATGGACAGCACCGCGCGCGTTGCCACCGTGGCCGTAGCGGAGGATACGCATATTCTCTCCTGCTATACGGTAGACAGCGGCTTGACGCAAAGTGAGCTTTTACTCCCTATGGCCCGTCATGCGCTGGAATGTGCCCATCTTGGCTTTTCGGATATCGATCTGTTCGCTCTCACGGTAGGGCCCGGCTCCTTTACGGGCGTGCGGATCGGGGTTTCGCTTGTCAAGGGACTCTGCTTTGGGAAAAGCACTCCCTGCGCCCCTGTCTCTGTTTTGGAGGCGATGGCCGAGGGGCTTTGTCCCCTCCCCGGTATATACTGCCCCGTGATGGATGCACGGCGCGGACAGGTCTATAATGCGTTGTTTTGCGAGCAGAGCGGCGCGCCCCTTCGTCTGACACCCGACCGTGCAATCTCAATCGATGAGCTCCTTGCGGAAATCACAGATAAATATCCCCATGTGCCCGTTGCTTTTGTAGGCGACGGTGCCTCGCTTGTAGAGGCACGGACGCAGGACTACCCTGCCGTTGCCTGCATGTCGGTTCCGGCAGAGCTCCGCTTACCCTCCGCCGCAGCCGTGGCACGGTGCGGCCTGCGCGCCGCCAAGCGCGGAGAGCTTGTTGACGATGTTTCTCTTGCCCCAACCTATCTCCGCCTGCCCCAGGCAGAGCGTGAGCGCCTTGCCCGTGAGCAAGCACAAGATAACAGCAAATAAGGAGGATACACCTATGCTACGCAACAAAATTTATATCGGCGCAGATTCTGCCGGCTATCTCATGAAGGAGGAGCTGATTGCCATCCTGCGCGAGGAGGGGTATGATGTGACCGATTGCGGCACACACAGCACCGCCTCCTGTCATTACCCCGATTTTGCCCGTGCTGTCTGCCGTGAGGTACAGAAGATGCCCGACAACTGCTTTGGCATCCTTGTGTGCGGTACAGGCATCGGCATGAGCATGGCGGCCAACAAGCACCGCCATATCCGCGCCGCCCTGTGCGGTGACACCTACAGCGCACGCTTCACGCGCCTGCATAACAATGCCAACGTGCTTTGCATGGGCGCGCGTGTGATCGGAAGCGGTCTTGCCGCAGACATTATGAGCAGCTTCCTTTCAACAGAGTTTGAGGCGGGTGGGCGTCACGAGCAGCGCGTCGATATGATCACCGCGATTGAGGACGAGCTTTGCGGCGATTGCTGACAGCAAAAAATTGAAAATCCCGCTTTTCTCTTTCTTTTCGCGAGCATGCTCGATTTTTGTTTTGTTTTTCAGAAAAACGCTTGACAAACGCTTTTGTTTGTGCTAAAATTAGCAATATTATCCAAAAGGGAGTCCTATATCATGGATGCTATTGTTGATTTTTTGCGTTCCTTTAACCTTGTAACGATATGCCTGCGTCTGGTCCTTGCCGCAATCTTTGGCGGTGCTATCGGCCTTGAGCGTGGCCGCCAGCGCCGTGCGGCAGGCTTGCGTACGCATGTTTTGGTTTGCGTGGGTGCTGCGCTGACAGCCACCCTTGGCTTTTTCTCCTATGAGGTGCTCGGTTGCCTCCACGCCGATCCTCTCCGCGTGTCCGCGCAGGTCATTTCGGGCATCGGTTTTCTGGGGGCCGGCACGATCCTCCTCAAGGGGCGCTTTCAGATCACGGGGCTTACGACCTCGGCCGGTCTGTGGGTTGCGGCCGCCATCGGACTTGCCCTTGGCATTGGTTTTTACGAGGGAGCCGCCATCGCTTTTGTCATCAGCCTGCTTACGGTTACGGTCCTGCAAAAATTCGAGCACCGCATCAATAAGCGCCACACCTTGATCGGCATTTACGTGGAGATCCGCACGGATGCGCATATTCGCCCCTGCCTAGATTATTTGACTGAAAGCTTCCAAGCAACCGATATTCAGGTCACAACGCCAAGAAGCGGTATTACAGGGCATATTGGCATTGAGGCCAGCATGCATACCGCCCACAGCAAGCTCTCTGCAATTGAGATCCAAAAAAAGCTTGAATCACTCGAATATGTCGTCTATGCCATTGAGGCCGTGTAAGCCATGCTCTGCCGCATAGGGTGCCAATACAGAAACAGCATTGCCATCTGCCAAGCAGATGGCATCTTCTTTTAAGCGGGTAAGAAGCCGTCCCTCCGACCGCCGTCCGTATTCCTCTGCCGGATAGCAAAAAGGACGATCTCCTATGTAGATGCGCTTATCTCTGCGCGGCTCGGGAATGGCCAAATAATAGAGATGCCCCTCTGCATATGCGGCACTCCTGCCGCGAAAGCCGACTGCCCGTAATTGCCGACACACACAAAGAAGATGCTCTAAGCTCTCAAAGACATAGAGCATGCGGCACGCCCCCTCCTCCTCGGATGCGGTATGCCTTTTCTCCGCGCGGCTTCCCTTTGTACGGCTTTCGGCATTTTCTGTATGCGCCATAACGGACTCTGCCTCCTCCTCCGTTACCTTTGTGATGTATAGCTCACATCCACCAACCAAGGATGGATACATTTCTACCAAAATGCGATCATGCGCGGCATCAAAGCCGCTCTCTTCCCGCGCGTCCTCTAAAATACGGCGCACCGCCCGACGGGCTTCTGCACCCTCAGCGGAAACGGCTTCGGCATCGATCTCGTAATATGCCATATCACGGCCATTCAGCATGATCTTTAATTTGCTGTCGCTGATACGTATAAATTCCATATTTCCTCCAAAGGCCTATGTATGCTTTCCTTCTCATTATAAGCGCAAAAGGCAAAAAAAGAAAGCGGTAACTTATGAAAGCAACACCACTCTATTGGTATCCTTCCGCTTTTTGGCACTTTTTCTCGCGTTTTGCCTCCATTTTTCCGTTATTTTCCCCGATTTGTATTTTTTCCTCCGCAGAAATTAGGGTTGTTTTCTTTCCGCGCTTCTGCTATAATGAAAGAAGAAGATTCTCCAAAGCATATTGAGGTCTGTTTATGAAACGATCCGCTACGCTTCTTCTCCTTTTACTTATCCTTGCCACCCTTTTGATTTCGGTGGTGGGTGCTGCACACTCTGCCGAGCTTGATATCCGTGATCCCACGGCAGAGGATTTTTCCTGCGCGCTGCCCCCCTCCGTCCTTTTGCGCGCCATTTTGGGAGAGCAGACCGACATCAGCACTGCCGAGCTTGCCTATCTTGACAGTCAGGATACGCTCTATCTGCTTTACAGCGACGCTGTAACTCACCACAGCGTTACGGTATCCCAAGAAACAGACGATACATGGCTGATCACTGCCATGCCGTATACCTATACAGCAAAAAACGGAGTAACGGTCACTTGGCTCCCTACCCATACCGTGCTTGCAGGACACACTTATCCCCTAACAAAGGAAGGGGAAGCCTATACTGCCCTTCTCCCAGCAGAGGGAAACACCCTCCACACCGCGTCTGTCAGCTATACGGTAACACTCACACTATCCGAAGCGTTGGCCAGCGACATAGCCAACCGCGCCTATACAGACGGCCTTGCCGCTTACACAGCAGGACTGCTATATAAGGAAGAATTAAAGGAGCACCAAGAAAAGGCAGATGCTTACCTTGGCTATTTGGCGGCCCTTGAGATCTATACGGCAAAAAAGGAAGCCTACGATCACTACACGGCCGCCCAAGCACTCTATGAAAAGCGACTGCTTGCCTATGAGCATTATCAGACAGCCTGCAAGGAGTTTGTCGAAATGCAGGAGCGCTATGAATCCTATCTTGCCGAAAAGGCGGCCTATGAGGAAGCGCGCATCGCTTATACAGAGGCTTTGGCAGACGCCCTCCTCAATGAGGAAGCCTATCACGCCTATTTGGCCTACACGGAGGAGGTACGTGTTTGCCGCGAAAGGCTGGCGATCATGGACCATATCCTGCACGAGGACTACCGTTTTTACAGCTCGCTCGTAGGCGGTGCGGTCACCACCGTATTGGAGCGTCGCGGTGAGCTGGTTGCCCTTGGCTGCTCTGCCGAGGTGCTGGAAAATACCGCCGCCGCCACCGAGCGCTTACGCACAGTTCTCCCACTATATCTGGCATGTGAGGAGGAGTCCGCACGCTATGCGTTTTACACCGCGCATTATGCGGATATCCGCGATGACATACACACGCTTTCGACCTCTCTCTACATGCTGTTTGCAACCCCCCATGTGCAGCTGGCCATCGACTCGCAGGGAAAGCTTGATCGGTATATGCAATTTGTGGGCCAGCTGTATGTAGCCGACATGCTCCTCTCCGACACGACCACCTTCAGCGATGATTGGAGCATCTCCTCCACCCTGGCCTATAAGCCGATCACAAAATCGCTCTCCGAGGCAATCGGTACGCTGATGCCGATCCCCGAGGATACGAACTGCGCCGATCCGCGCGGAACGGCATATCCCGAAAAAGCAGGCATGGAGCTTCCCTCCGACCTGCCAACCGCCCCTACACCGCCCCTTGTCATCCGTCGACCGACAGAGCCGGAATTTGTAGCAGAGCCGACAGCACCTACCGCTGCCCCCTCCCCCGGCGATCCCCCCGCCACCGTTCTCGATCCCGGTGAAGCACCAACGCCACCTGTCACAGACGAAAACCTGCTGGTGCTGGCAGATGCGGTAGGCTCCCTATCGCTGACGGCCCGCGAGGGGATCACCGCCACCGCTATCAACCTCTCGCGCACCGTAGATGTTGCGATCGGCTCCGAGGAGGGAGGACACACCGTTTTACTGTATGATGAGGACCAAAGAAGCTTGCTTGCAGCCCTCTCGGTAGATGACGGTGCTCCCGTTACCTATACCCCGCCGCGAAAGCAGGATGCGGTATATAATTTTGACTTTTCCTGCTTTGTCGATGAAAGCGGAAATCCCACATCGCTGACAGAGGTCCCCTCCTCCCTTGTATGCTATGCGCGCTATACGCGTTCTGCACGAACCTACACGGTAACCTGGCAGATCGGCGAGCTGAACATGACCACCGAGCACCCCTACGGTGAAATTCCTGCCCCACCCGATCAACCTAAATACGAGATCCTTTCTTATGATAAAGCACTGCGCCCCGTCACGGCGGACACCACCTATACCGCAAGCTACCGCGTGCGGCGTTATGGCATCAGCTTTCTCACGCCGAGCGGTGAGATGACCGTTGACTACCGATACGGAGAAACACCGACTGTCCCTGCTCCGTATGATCGGTATTTCTTCTGTGACGGCACCCTGCGTCCCTTTGTATCTGTCACCCCTGCGATTACAGCTGTTAGCGGCACTGCCTCCTACACGCTCACCTACGGCAACTGCTATCCTGCCGCGCGTGCCGAGGATGGCACGTGGAGCATCGAGGTCGGGGACCGCACGGAGGAGCTTGCATTCCTTCTCTCCTTTGCCGCAGAGGAGAGCTCTGATCTGCGGCTGTTTAACGGTGCGGCTACCCTCTATCTGCCGAACGGCACGCACAGGCCCCTACTCGCATCGGGGGCGGTCAGCCTGACCATGACGGAGGAGGACGGAAGGCTTCTGCTTCTCATTGAGGATGCACAGCAAGCACCCCTTTCGGCGTATCCGACGGGTGTTACGCTGTATCTCCCCTATGACGGTGATGAGGATACCGCAGAATATGCCGACATTTCCCTAACACTTGGCGAGAAGACCGTGCGCCTTTTCACCTCCTATCGCCAAAATGAACTTTCTTGCCGTCTGCCGCATGGCGGAGCTGTTTCGGTATCAGAGCATTTCCCGATCAACCTCCCCGCCGAGCGCGGGGGTGCGGTTTCGGCACAGACGGTCGTATCAGACGGCGAGGAGCGCGTGCTTCTTTCTGTCTACCCCGCACGCGGTTATCGCCTTCGCTCCCTGCGCGTGACCGACAGCAAGGGCACCGAGATCCCTCTTGCAGAGGACAATAGCTTCTCGATGCCACGTTCTCCCGTCACGGTAACGGCAGAATTTGAAGAATGCCTGTATACCGTCCGCTTTTTCGTTGACGGCGTGCTCACTGCCTCCCATGTATACCGGTACGGCGAAACGCTGATACCGCCAGCCTCCCCCACCAAGGAATCCGAAAATGGTATACGCTATACCTTCCGCTTCTGGTCGCCGACGCTTCTCTACACCGTGGTGGCAGATGCGGAATACCACGCTGTTTTTGGGGAAATATATCCGGCACTTACCGAGATCCTGTCGGGCAGCTCGGCCATTCCACCGCTTTACTATGCCGCAGGCGGCGTGCTCCTTCTTCTGACCTCCGCCACGGTTACTGC
>JAZOOW010000028.1:0-3905 GCA_045655145.1 Eubacteriales bacterium
GCATCCGACGGGGCTTTTCAGATAAACAGCGGGCGGAGCTGACGGCCCTTTCGCGCCGCCGCCAAGGCCTCGGGGATCCTCTCAAAATCCGCAACCAGGGAGAAGGGTTTTTTTTCGGGATCATCCTGGCGCAGGGGGACAAAGTAGACTCCCTTGCGCATGGAAAGCCGCGCGATGCTTTCAAGATTGGCAGAGAGGGCGTCGTTGGTCGCCGCCGCGATCAGGAGCGGTCGCTCCGCACGCAGATGCGCCTTGGCCGCCATAGTCACGGGTGTGTCGGTAATGCCGTGTGCCAATTTCGCAAGCGTGTTTCCTGTGCAGGGTGCAATGATGAGCAGCTCAAGCGGCTCACGTGGGCCAAGCGGCTCGGCCTCGGTGATCGTATCAATGATCGGTCTGCCTGCCGCCTCGGTCAGGGCACGGTAAAAGTCCTCTGCCCGATAAAAGCGTGTATCTGTGTTCTTTACGTTATAAGAAATGATGGGGCGGATCTCCTCGCCTGCCGCAACCAGCGTCTGCATGGCAGACAGGGAAGCACGGAGCGTGCAAAAGGAGCCGCAAAAGGCGTAGCCTATCACATAAATCGACCTCTTTTCTCTCGAAGGATGGACTTTATCTCGTCATAGAGGAAGGCACCCGCACTCTCCGGGGCATATCTGCCGGGCAACGCACCGCAAGGTGGGAGGGGAATGCTGTAAAGTGCCGCCGCCTCACGGTCGACAGCATCGCCGCCAAGATCAAAAAGCGGCACGCCCCTGTCCAACGAGGAAAGCGTGGCCGCATCAAAGAGCCGTGCAGGCACGGTGGAGAAAACGGCACGCAGACCCCTTGCAAGACGGAGGGGGTGATCCGGCAGAATGGGGAAGGCAGCCGCCCCCATCTCCTCTGCCGCAAGGCGTTGTGTAAGATCCCTTGCATATACGTAAACGTGCGCGCCGCATGCCCGCAAAAGAGGGATCAGCGCGCGTGCAATACGCCCGCCGCCAATCACGGCAACCGACGTGCCGCGGAGAACGACGGGAATCGTCGTGATGGCCATGCCAAGAGCCACCTCGGCAGTAGCCTCGGCATTTTTCTCAAGGAGGAGCTCGCTGCCGTAATAATCAAAGATGGGGAGGCCATATGCTTGCGCCTCCTCCTTGACCGTATGCGGCAGATGACCGCCCAGCACCAGCGTTTCATCCGGCGCACGGGAGAAGATCTCGTGGAGGGTGGGGATGCTGTCACGGTATTCCTCCTCGCAAAGAGGGTGTACGTTGTCCCTTGTGGCAGGCAAGGGTAAGAGGATCACGTCGGTCATATGCAAAGCGTCAAAGAGGGTGTCAACGGGAGAGGGTGCACCCTTTGGCAGACAAAAGGAACGTACGGAATCATGTGCGGAAAATAAATCTGCGACGGTACGCATCCGTGCATCACCGCCGATGAAGGTAATATTCATAGCCCTCGGGAATACGGTACATAGGCAGTATATGCAGGCAGGGCTTGGGGTGCGTATGCTTTTGAGCTGTCCCCTCTTTACAAGCAGGAAAAAATATGCTACAATAGAATTGAGCCCAATTAGGCTAGCCTAAGTGGGCTACGACGCAAAATCAGAAAAAAGCGCATAAGCGCAAGGAGGCAGCATGGCGATTGCAATTATTACGGGGGCATCCTCGGGTATCGGAAAATGCTTTGCGGAGCATATTCAAAAAACGGGTGAGGTCGACGGATATCTTCTGATCGCCCGCCGCCGCGACAAGCTGGAGGCTTTGGCCGCCACGCTCGGTGAGGGTGCAGAGGTGCTGGAGGCAGATCTCGGCACCGAGGCAGGGATCGAGTCGGTTCGTGCATGGCTGGAGGAGAAGCGTCCGTCCGTGCGCTATCTCATCAACGCCGCAGGCTTTGGCATCTTCGGTGATTATACCGAGGTCAGTGAGGCAGAAACGGTCGGTATGATCGACCTGAACGTCAAGGCACTTGTCCTCATTACCCATATGGTGATCCCATACATGGTCAAGGGCGGTAACATTCTGGAGCTTGGCTCGGCATCGGTCTTTACGCCGCTTCCGCGCTTTAATATCTATGCGTCCACCAAGTCCTTCGTGTATCATTACACACAGGCACTGGCCTATGAGGTGCGTCCGCTTGGTATCTATGCCACGGTGCTTTGCCCCGGTTGGGTGATGACAGAATTTTTTGACCGTGCCGAGAACGACCGCTTTGCAGGACCGCGCAACAAAAAGCCCATGCTGAGCGTGGATTATGTGGTCGGCAAGGCCATGAAAAGCATGCGCCGCGGCAAGATCCTTTGCACCTGCAACTGGTATACCAAAATGCAGCACCTCTTTTCAAAAATTTTGCCAAACCGCATGATGATCGCCATGTGGCAGAGCATGTGCAAAAAATAAAAAACGGCACCCGTGTGTCGTGAAAAATAAAAAAGAAATTACCTTTTAGGAAAGCATCCGCAAAGCGACGGCCGTCGCTTTGCGTATGCTTTCCGTTTTTTGCCGCTAGTCGATTATTTTGTTAGGCATACTTTTTCCGCTTTCGCACATAGTAAACGTGAAATCAAAGCGACGGGGAAATGATCTGCCACGGCAGATCCGTAAATAAATATGAAAACAAAATTGCGGCGCACTGCTTTGGTGGCGCTTTCTCTTTTATGTATATTCGCAGCCCTGCCCTCTGCGGCGGTCGTCGGTGCGGAGGAGGTGCTTCCTTGCGCAGCCGTGTACGGCGGGACGGAAGTCCGGCAGGATGGCGGCGGTGTGATCCGGACGGGCGTGAAAACCGGCGGTGGCACATGGGCGGCAGGACAGAGAGCTGTAACACCGACACAGCTGATCCCGGGAGGAATGCCCTTTGGTCTTCGTATGCATACACGGGGGCTTCTTGTAGTCGGCACGGGTGAGGTGGTGTCGGGGGGACGCAAGCTGCGCCCCGCTTATGACGCAGGCCTGCGTGCCAAGGATATTCTTTTATCGGTAGACGGAAGCACGGTCAGCACGGTCGAGGAGCTGACCGCTCGCATCGGGGCGGCAGGCGGTAAGCCGCTCACGCTGACGGTGGCGCGGGGGAATGAGCAGCTCACACTACAGGTCACACCCGTGCGTGCGGACGCGGACGGACGCTATCAATGCGGCCTGCTTGTCAGGGATACGGCATCGGGCATTGGCACGGTGACCTTTATTGATCCGGAAAGCGGTCTTTTCGGCGGGCTTGGTCACGGCGTTTGCGATGCCGATACCGGTGCGATCATGCCGCTCTCGCGCGGTACGGTGACGGGGGTGCGTATTCGGAGTGTCATTCGCGGTGAAAAGGGAAAGCCCGGGGAGCTGCGCGGCTCGATCACGGCAGAGCGGATAGGACTGCTCGCAGAAAATAACGAATGCGGCGTGTTTGGTGCTCTAAACCGTCTGCCAACCGATGCACAGTCTGCGGCCATTCCCGTAGGAGCGGCGAGTGAGGTCAAGGAAGGAGCGGCAACCGTGCGCTGTACGCTCGGTGAGGACGGTGTTCGGGAGTATGCCATCGAGATCCTGCGGATCGACCACAGCGCACGCCCGACAAAATCCTTTACCGTGCGCGTCACCGATCCCGACTTGCTCGCGCGGACGGGCGGTATCGTGCAGGGGATGAGTGGCTCCCCCATCATTCAGAACGGCAAGCTCATCGGCGCGGTCACGCATGTCCTTGTGGACGATCCCACCACAGGCTATGGCATCTTTATTGAGAATATGCTCACGCACATGCATATGCGCGCCGCCGCGTAAGCCCCACCCCGTGTGTCGTGAAATACAAAGACTGCAGCAGACGCTCGGGGTGGGGCGGTCTTTTTTTGTTGTTGCAAAACGAAAACCACCAGCAGTGCTGGTGGTTCTAAAAAGCTTTAGCTATGCGCAGTTCCCGCCGCAGCGGACGGC
>JAZOOW010000029.1:0-19074 GCA_045655145.1 Eubacteriales bacterium
CCTTTAACCCGACTGCAAAGTTTGAAAGCGCGTATATCGAAAGAAAAGAAATGCAGTATTCCTATGACGACGGTGACCTTTATCACTTCATGGATACCGAAACGTGGGAGGAAACTCTGATCGCCCACGACAAGGTAGGCGATAACTTTAAGTTTGTCAAGGAAGAGATGATGTGCAAGATCATCTCCTACAAGGGCAATGTATTTGGTGTAGAGCCGCCTACATTCGTAGAGCTTGAGATCACGGATACCGAGCCCGGTGTGCGCGGCGATACGGCAACCAACGTAACCAAGTCCGCAACGCTCGAGACCGGTGCACAGATCCGCGTGCCGATCTTTGTCAACAACGGCGATGTGATTAAAGTCGATACGAGAACCGGCGAGTATCTCTCGCGTGCGTAATTTCCACACAATTTCATAACGGCATATGCCGAGGAGGAAAAAACGATGATGTCTTTGACTGAAAACGCCGCCTATCTCAAGGGCTTGGCGGAGGGCATGGACCTTGACACCACCAAAGCAGAAGGAAAGCTGATCTCCAAGCTTCTCGAGCTGGTTTCGGATATGGCCGACAGCATCAGCGATCTTGAGGACGAGTGCGAGGAGCTTCGTTCCTATATCGAAGAGATCGACGAGGATCTTTCCTATGTAGAAGAAGACCTTTACGAAGATGAAGACGAAGACGCAGAAGATGATGAGGATGACGATGACGATGCAGAGTTTTATGAGGTCGTTTGTCCGCATTGCAATGAAACCGTGTGCTTCGATGATTCGATCGATCCCGAAAACTTGATTTGCCCGAACTGTGGAGGAAAATTTGATTGCACCTGTGACGGTGCATGCGATACGTGTGAAGGCTGCGAGTGATCTGTGTACAAGGGAGGCGGCTGTCGCCTCCCTTTCTTTTATATAGCGAAAAAGGAGATAGCTATGATACGTTTTGGAGCAGAGCTTGAGGAGATTCAATACGAGGGACAGCCGTCCTCGGTATATTTTGGACTCCCTATGTATGAAAAGGTCGACATCCAGGGGATGATCGATGACGCCATTGCCGCCGGAGAAAAGGAGATCACCATTCCGCGCGGTGCCTATCGCCTTTGGCCGAAAAAGGGCGGTGCGCATGTGTATTTGGAAAATGTTTCGGATTTTACGATTCACGCCTATGACGTTGTTCTGCTTTATCAGGATTGGTGTGCCGGCGGTATGTCCCTCATTGGATGTCACAACGTGACTGTAGAAGGCCTTTCCTCGGATTACGAGCCCTGTGGCTTCTCACAGATGCGTATCATCGGTATCGATCCCGATGGGCAGTATATCGATTTTCACATCGATGAAGGCTATATGTCGGAGTTTGATGACGTATACGGTCTTAAAACCTTCCCCACCTCCTTCTATCACGGAACGACCCGTCGCTATATGCCCCTTCGTTCCTTTCCTGTAACAAATACCAACGTTGAGCATCTTGATGACCGCAACGTGCGTGTGCACTCTCCGCTTTCAAGCGACCACAAGGAGTACTTGCATCTGGGGGATTACCTGTGGGCAGGTGCACGCCCCGTTTTGCGCGGCAACCTCAGTCTTTCCGGTTGCAGCGGCTGCCATATCAAGGATTATACCGTGTGGTCGGGCTGTGTCGGTGTCGGTGAAAGCTTCAGCACGGGCAAGAACTATTACGATCACTTCTGTGTCGTTCCCGGCCCGCGCCCCTATAAAGCAAGCGAGGATCGTATTTGCTCTACGGTTGCAGATGCCGCGCACATGCAGAATAACCGCATCGGTGCTACAATCGAGAACGGCCTTTATCACAGCATGGGAGATGACGGCGTCAACTTCTACGGCACCTTTATGCGCGTGGCCGAGGTCATTTCGGAAACCGAGTTCGTCCTAGCTGAAAAGTATAGCATCGCCAAGACCTATGCGGACGATGCCCTCCGCTTCTACGCCAATGATATGTCCTTTGTTGGAGATGCCATGGTGGCTGCGATCGCAAGCATGGAAAAGGATTACAAGCCGACCTTTGATCTTTCAAAATCGCTCGGTGTGTCTACCTTTAATGCCTCCTGCTATTACCGCGTAACGCTGAAAAAGCCGCTTCTCTTGCAGGAGGGCAACTTTGTCAGCAATACCTCCCGCAACGGCAACGGCTTCGTTCTGCGCAACAACCGCTATGTCAATGCGCGGCCGCGCGGCTCGCTCATTAAGGCCAGCAACGGATTGATTGAGGATTGCTTCTACGAGGATCTGTCTGTCGGCATTCAGATCCGTCCCGAGATTCCGTGGAATGAGGCAGGCTACGCACAAAACGTGACCGTCCGCAACAACACCTTTGTGCATTGCAGAACAGGCCTTGCGGTCGAGGGGCACTTGGCACTCGATCAGCGTAACATTCTCCTTGAGGGGAATAGATTTATGGACATTACCGGTGCGGATATGCGCCTTTCCTCCTGTCAGGATGTTACGGTCCGCAACAATATTTTTGGTGACGGTAACCGACATAATAATGCAAAGCCTGTGATCGTGGTGGGTAGTGCAGACGGTATCACCTTTGAAAACAACTACTTTGCAGACCGTTCCCGGACGCTCCTCAGCGTTTCCCCTGCCGCTAAAAACATCACAGGAATGACAGGTGTTCCCTATGCAGTAGCGTCCGAGGCTGTTGAGAGCGGTGTGCAGGATCACTGCGGCTGGCACTTCGGCTATGCCCGCATCGGCACGCATGATTACGTTGATTATCCTGTATTCCTTGAGGAAACCACCTGTCCTGACGGCTGGCATACAGCAGACGGTGATGATGCAAATTACGGAACGATCACGCGCCTTTGGGGTGATGTATTCATGTGCCCCGGTGAGCTTGCAGATGCGGTGAAGAGCTATGTATGCCCTTCCGACGGCGAAATCGTGATCGGTGCGTCGCACGCCTGCATCATAGGTCAGGACACCGATGATGGCGTCCGCTTCCTCATCTATCACAACGAGGAGCTTTTGTGGCAAAGAGATCTTTTCAAAAATGAATTGACCGTGTCGCCTGTGCTCCGCCGTGAGGTGAAGGCGGGGGATTGCATCCACTTCCGTGTAAATAAGATCGGTAACGCCAAGCAGGACGGGGTTGACTGGGATCCGACAATCCTTTATCGCACTGTAAAATAATTTTTTCACTTCCGCTAAAAAGGTGACATTCTCATGGGAGGTTCTCGAATCCTTGAGAATGTCACCTTTTTGTCGACAATTGTCACCTTTTGCAAATTGGAATGGTGACAATAGAAGAAAAAATCAAGGCAGAGCCGTAGCGGCTCTGCCTTGGATGCTTTCGGATCAAATGTTTTGGCGGTGGAAGCCTGTTTTGTCGAGATAGAGGATGTGGTCAAAGCCAACGCCGCGCAGGATCTCCACGCTCTCGGGGAAGAAGCAGTCAAGCGTTTCCTTGGCGTGCGAGTCGGCGGAGAGAAGAATGGAGCCCTCGTTTTTGAGAACACGGCGCAGAAGAAAGTCTGCGGGGTAGGGGAGATCTCTCTTTTTACGGGAGATGGCACCGGTATTCATTTCGATCACGCGGCAGGTCTTCATCACCTCGTCAAGTGCCTCGGTAGCCAACTTTTCATATACGGGCGAGCCGTCGTCAAAGAGGCCAAACTTGGTGATCACATCAAAATGTCCGACAACATCCGGCTTCAGAGCCGTAATATGCTTTACCATAAGATCGTAATAGCGCCGTGCCATTTCCATGCGGTCACCGCCGCAGGGACCCCCAATGCAGGTCAGCTGCTGCTCGAGCGAATGGTCGATGGGGTGGCATTCCCCGTCGATGCAGAGATAGTGAACAGAGCCGATGAGGTAATCCCATTCCGTGCGGTCGATCTCGGGGGAGTAGTAGTCAAATTCAAGGCCGAGAAGCACATCGATCTTGTCGGCGTAGCGCGCCTTCAGCTCGTTTACCGTACGGCGGTAATCGGGATACCGTGTATCAAACATGCAATAGCTCTCGTCACAGGGGGTGTAGCTGTGATCCGAAAAGCCGACGGAGAAGAAATTTTTATCAATGGCAGAAAGAACGATCTCCTCGGGCGTGTTCTTTCCGTCGGAAAAGGTAGAATGAGTGTGCAGATTGGAAAAACGCATAGTTGCCTCCCTAAATGATCTCGGCATCTATTGTAGCACACTTTTTTCCGATATGCAAGGACTTTATTTGTTTTTCCGATTTTCCTGTGCCATTTCGCGAAGGGCGGCCAGCGCATCCGAAAGTCCGCCCACACGGTCGATCAGACCGCAGGCCACAGCCTCATCCCCCTCGATGATCGAGCCGATGTCATTGGCCATGCGATCGGTACGCATCATCATCGCACGGAAGTCCTCCTCCTTTACCGCAGAGTGGGACACGATAAAGCGGATGATGCGGTTTTGCATCTCCGTCAGGTAATCAAACGCCTGCGGCACGCCCAGCACAAGTCCTGTGGTGCGGACGGGGTGGATCGTCATGGTCGCGCTCGGCACGATAAAGGACATACGCCCCGATACCGCAAGCGGTACGCCGATCGAATGCCCGCCGCCGAGAACGAGCGTCACCGTCGGCTTTTTCATGGAAGCAATCAGCTCTGCCAGCGCAAGCCCCGCCTCTACGTCACCGCCCATCGTGTTGAGGACGATCAAAACACCGTCGATCTTTTCGTTTTCCTCAAGTGCCACAAGCAGGGGGATCATATGGTCGTATTTTGTTGCCTTTTGGTTGCTGTCCAGCACGTAATGCCCCTCAATCTGGCCGATGATGGAGAGGCAGTAAAACTCTCCCTCCCCGCCAAGTGCCACCGCACCGCTTTTTTCAATTTCCTCAAAATTTTTCTCGTCGGTCCGGCTCTTTTCCTCAGTTTCGGTGCAAGAGCCGTCCTTTACTTCTTTGCTTTTCACCCTTTTTCCTCCAAAACAAAAATTTTTGTTAGTTTTTTCATTTTTCTTGCAGATTATACATTTACAAACAGAAAAATCTGTGTTATAATAGTACGGTAAAAATATTATATGCAGCAAGGAGATCCAACCCATGAACAAGATCATTGTCGAAACCTCCGCAAGACATATCCACCTGACACAGGAGTCTGTTGACACCCTGTTCGGCAAGGGATATCAGCTTACAAAAAAGAAGGATCTGAGCCAGCCCAGCCAGTTCGCCTGTGAGGAAAAGGTGCAGGTCGTCGGCCCCAAGGGAAGCCTGATGATGAGCATTCTCGGCCCCACAAGACCTGCTGATCAGGTAGAGGTTTCCTTTACCGATGCGCGCGCACTCGGCATCACTCCTCCCGTTCGCGAAAGCGGCGACATTGCAGGCACCCCCGGTGTTACGCTGGTAGGTCCTTGCGGCGAGGTGAAGATCAACGAGGGTGTTATTGTTGCCAAAAGACACATTCATATGACCCCCGAGGATGCTGCAGAGCTTGGCGTTGCAGATAAGCAGATCGTAAAGGTCGAGATCGCTACCGCGCGTCCCCTGATCTTTGACGACGTCGTTGTCCGCGTTAGCCCCAAGTTCGCTCTCGCCATGCACATCGACACCGACGAATGCAATGCCGCAGGCGCATTCGGCCAGGTCTTTGGTGAGATCATCGCGTAAAATACATAAAGGAGATAGAAACATGAACGATTCCATCATCTACTCTGCCGAAGTGCAGAACATGTGCGTCGTAGCAAAGGGCCCGAACCACGGTCCCGCTCCCATTCCCGAGGAGGGCAAATGGGTACAGGCAAAGGAGATCACCGATATCTCCGCATACACCCACGGTGTGGGCTGGTGTGCACCGCAGCAGGGGGCCTGCAAGCTTTCCCTCAACGTAAAGAACGGCATCATCGAGGAGGCTCTCGTTGAGACCATCGGTTGCTCCGGCATGACCCATTCTGCCGCTATGGCCGCAGAGATCCTGCCCGGCAAGACCCTGCTTGAGGCCATGAACACCGACCTCGTGTGCGATGCGATCAACTGCGCTATGCGTGAGCTGTTTTTGCAGATCGTGTACGGCCGCTCCCAGTCTGCCTTCTCCGAGGGTGGCTTGACCATCGGCGCAGGCATGGAGGACCTCGGTAAGGGCGAGCGCTCCATGGTCGGCACCATGTACGGTACTCGCGCAAAGGGCGTGCGTTACCTCGAAATGACCGAGGGCTACTGCACGAGAATGGCGCTGGATGCTGACGATCAGGTGATCGGCTACGAGTTCGTTAACCTCGGCAAGATGACCGACTTCATCAAGAAGGGTGACGATCCCACCACCGCATACAACAAGGCTATGGGTCATTACGGCCGCTTCACCGAGGAAGACGGTGCCGTGAAGTACATCGACCCTCGCAAGCAGTAATTGAAGGAGGGTAAAAGAAATGGCATTGTTTGAAAACTACGAAAGACGCGAGGCAAAGATCCTCGCCGCTCTGAAGGAATACGGCATTAACTCCATCGAGGAGTGCAAGGAGATCACTCTCGCAAAGGGCATTGACTGCGACGCGATCGTGCGCGGCACCCAGCCCATCTGCTTTGAGAACGCCGTTTGGGCTTACACCGTCGGTGCAGCCATGGCGATCAAGAAGGGCTGCAAGAAGGCCGCTGATGCCGCCGCCGAGATCGGTGTAGGTATCCAGTCCTTCTGCATTCCCGGCTCGGTAGCAGAGAACCGTAAGGTAGGCCTTGGCCACGGCAACCTCGGCAAGATGCTCCTCTCCGAGGAGACCGAGTGCTTCTGCTTCCTCGCAGGTCATGAGTCCTTTGCCGCTGCAGAGGGCGCGATCAAGATCGCGCTCAACGCAAACAAGGTTCGCGTAAAGCCCCTTCGCGTAATTCTGAACGGTCTTGGCAAGGATGCCGCTATGATCATTTCCCGTATCAACGGCTTCACCTATGTAAAGACCGAGTTTGATCCCTACACCGAGACGGTGAAGATCGTTGACGAGCATCCTTACTCGAACGGCCCCCGTGCAAACGTTCGTTGCTACGGCTCTGACAGCGTTCCGGAGGGTGTTGCCATCATGAAGCTGGAGAACGTTGGCGTTTCCATCACCGGTAACTCCACCAACCCCACCCGCTTCCAGCATCCCGTTGCAGGCACCTACAAGAAGTGGTGCGTAGAGAACGGTGTAAACTACTTCTCGGTTGCATCGGGCGGCGGTACAGGCCGTACCCTGCATCCCGATAACATGGCCGCAGGCCCTGCTTCCTACGGCATGACCGATACCATGGGCCGTATGCACTCCGATGCACAGTTCGCAGGCTCCTCCTCCGTGCCCGCGCATGTAGAGATGATGGGTCTGATCGGCGCTGGTAACAACCCTATGGTCGGTATGACCGTTGCGGTTGCTGTTGCCGTCGAAGAGGCGATGAAATAATTTTGTCTTGCAAAAACACAATAAAAAGCCGAGGTAAAACCTCGGCTTTTTGCTACGTCGTTATTTTTTGGGGGCAAGCGTAGGATGCGATGCACAACATGCTGATCTGCCGATGCCGCATATTAAACGACGAATCTTCCTGAACGTGGAGAAGAAACTATTTTAACGTTTTCGGTTGCATGACGGCCCCAGAATGACAGATAAAAGGAGGTTACATTTGGCCTACAAAAAAGGCCGAGACCCCAAATGGATACCGATAGACGGTTTTGCTGTGCATATTGAATAGAAAGATGATTTTACCATTTTTTATGCTGCATATTGACAACTGCAGGGTTGTTATGATATAATCTTGTTGACATGAAGATATGTTTAGTATTTTATTTTGATGTAAGGCGGTGTTACCAATGCAGAATTAATTCCCCTAAGAATTTAAATTCTGAAAAAATTGAAAACAAGATGGGAGAAAAATATGAAAAAACGTTTTGTAAAAAGATTGTTTGTAGGCGCTTTGGCATTCATTTCGCTGCTTTCCATGTTTACTTTGCTGGTTGCTGCAGATGCTGAGCCACTACCCGATACAGACACATATATATATGTTTTAGGGCAAGATGTAACGAACGCTTTTCCTTTTGCTGACCAAGCTGATGCCATTGAGGGAGTTATTGATGTTCATTTTTGGGCTGGTCATTTCTTTTCAGCTCCCGGTGTCAGCTCGACTGTAAACGCATATGATAAAACGCCGTTTTCCGGAGATATAAATTTTTATTTTGAGGGAAGATTCACCATGACGGATGGGACGATTTATGAGGATTCTCTTTACGGTACGAACGAAGTATATATGAATCTGCAAGCTGCCCTGTGGCAATACCCCTTAGAAACACGACATTATGCGATTGCAACCAATGCGTCTGCCGATGCTGCTTCCGTTTTGGTAAAAAGCATAGGAGAATCATAACCGTGGGGGTGTCCATTTTTAGGACACCCCATTTTTAATACGGCCATTGTTTTATAAAGTAGGTATTATATGGTTTTTAATCTTGTGAAACGCCATTTTGCAAAGAACAAACTGGCTATGACCTTGCTCTTGCTTTGCCAATTCGCCTCATTGCTTGTTGTGATTTTCATTTTTTCGCTGAACATAGCAAAAGAGAATTATAATAAAGCATTTCACGAAGACAGGCACGCCATTACACTTTTTTGCGAGACGCTAGATACACAACTCCTTGCCAGCATTTTTGCTGACGGGAACTATGAAAATATTTCTTTATTCGTTGCGGATGAAAACGGAACTACCGTACGGCAAAATTTTCGCTCACGCGAAATACCGCCGCTATATCTTTCAATCGGTCGCTACTTTATAGAGGAAGAAATATCCAACCGTGAAGCAGTTGCTGTGATACAGGATGGAGTACTTATAAATGGAAAATCCTTAAAACGGGGTGACACGGTAACTCTTTGGGAAAAGGAATATGACATCATAGGAAGCTTGGGTGTTATGCAGAGTCAGGTGGAGATCCCGCTTCTTGATGGCTTTTACGAAGAAGCGATCGTAAAATTTTTCTTACCTGAAAGCATTCCACTATCGGATTTTCCTCAGTATGCAGAGCAACTAAAGATGAGGCTCTCCGCGCGCGAAGCGGCATATTCCACAGAGCAGGTTATTGATAGTACCGATGTTTATTCCTCGATAATGTCACTGCCGATCCTTATTATTGCCAATGTCAATTTTGTGGCACTTTATCTTTACATATTAATGCGTGAGAGAGAAATTGTATCTATTTTTCGTATGTGCGGATGCTCTGAGAGACGCTGTAATTTCTTGCTGCTTAAAGAATTTTTGTTGCTATCTCTACTTCCGTTTGTTATTGCATCGATCATCTATCATTATGCTCTCAATTGGATTTTGCCGTATATGAACGAGAATGTGGTCTATTCTATGGGACTTTCCGATTATGGTTTTGTGCTATTGATGTATTTAGTTGGTCTGCTTCTTGTGTTTGCGCCTGTCATATGGCACTACAATCGCAAATCTCCCGTGGCTCTTCACCGTCATATATAAGGGAGGAAGGATTTTGAAAAAAATATTGCTATACATCACAGAGGGTTTTCGCCTTTTTGAGAAGAAGCTACTATTACATATCTTTCTCACTGTGCAACTCGCCTTGTCCGTGTTGATTTTGCAGTATAATGTCGTTACAACAGAAAATCTGACTGCAAATTTTCGTATGATCAGCAATATCGGTGCGAAATACGGTGTTCATTTATATGCCAAAACAGGTATAAATTGGGGCAATGTTATGTTTGAAACACCGTTGGACCTCTCAGGTCTTGTGGGGGAGTACAGCTTGGCGGAAAGTGTACAATACGCATTTTCACTTGATAGTCCAGCAGGCGTTGAAACGACTCTGGTGCAGTCATATAATACCGTCTTGCTTCAAAAGCTACAAGCGCCACTTGCCCGTGGCTCATGGGAGAGCGGATGCCGAGAAGAAAATGGAACTCAATATTACCCAATTATCGTAAACAGGGAGCAGGGCGGTTTGTCCCTCGGAGATAAAACATTGCTCCGCAGGGGTACTGAAGAAATTCCTGTATATATTGCAGGTGTGTTGGAAAGAGACACCAAATATATTGCTTTACAGAACGGATCCAATGTGCCTACTGCCGAACAGATGATAAAGCATTGCGAGGGGAACGGGTTTTATGTGTTCTTCAATAGCGACCTCTATCCGGACAGCATACAGACCGCGCGGGTCGGCGCACTTCCGCAGCGTTTCCTTTATTTTTCAGAGTCGCTTACCGATGAGGAGTATTCTTCAAATTTGCAGTATTTACGGAATATCGGCTGGGCGAACGAAACAAGTGATGTTTTGAAAAACACAGAGGCGAATTTGCGTGATACAATGCGCTATTATCTGCCGATCTATGTGGCCGCCCTGCTGGTCAGTATCGCAGGATTGCTTTCCTTCTCTCTTCTTGCGGTCTATCAAAATCTACGCTACCATTCTATTCTGCTGCTGTCGGGGGCTACACGTGGTGATTGCATAGGTATCAGCGTAGCGTCCTTCGTGTATATGGCTCTTGGAGCAATACTAACCTTTTTCCTTTCTTTGCTTGTAAGCCACTTGCTCTTTTCTATGCCGTTTTCCTCTACCTCGATTTTGGTAGCAGTGGGTGCGTGTGCTGTGAGTGTGCTGCCCGGGGCAATCTTTCCTGGGGTGTATCTTGGTCGTCATCGCATTGCGTATTTAATGCGTGAAATTTTGTAAGGGGTTCCAATATGATAACAATTAAGAATCTATATAAGACGTATTTATCTGCAGGTGGGATAGAATATCCGGCGCTTCGCGGTCTTTCCCTTCACATCGGAGAGGGAGAAATGCTGGCAATCATGGGTACATCGGGTGCGGGAAAATCCACATTGTTACACATTATTGCGGGCATTGAAGGTTATGACAGCGGCGAGGTGTTGATGGACGGTAAAGAATTGCGTTTTTTGAAGGAGCGCGAGTTGTCTGCTTATCGAAACCGAGATATTGGAATTGTTTTGCAGGATTTTGCTTTAATCTCGGATTGCTCTGTGTATGAAAATATCATACTGCCATTGCATTTTACAAATAAACATTATAGCAGGGCGCAAAAGCGTCGTATGGCAGAGGAGGCACTTGCTAAAGTCGATATGGCGGCGTATATTGATAAATCGGTTGATGAATTGTCGGGCGGGCAAAGGCAGCGTGTCGCAATTGCGCGCGCTATCCTTAATCACCCTCGATATATCCTTGCGGATGAACCTACGGGTGCGCTTGACAGTGCTAACACCGCTTTGGTTGTGTCTATTATGAAGCAGCTACACTTGGCAGGCACAGGTGTTATTATTGTCACGCATGACAAGGATGTAGCAGCCGCTTGCCCCAGACATGTCGTCATAGAGGATGGCCGCGTGGTCTCAGATGTTTGTGCGGCAGCATCCAAAACCTTCGAATAAGCTTGCACTTCTGTGTTGCAAGGCACTATTCGGCTCCTCCTCCGTGCCCGCGCACGTAGAGATGATGGGTCTGATCGGCGCAGGTAACAACCCGATGGTCGGTATGACCGTCGCGGTTGCCGTTGCCGTCGAAGAGGCGATGAAATAAGGTTTCCAGAAACAAAAAGAGCCGCCCGCGGGCGGCTCTTTTTTGGCTCTCGTTGCGGTTATGCTTGACAAAAGGAATTTTCTCCTGTACAATAGAAAGGTAAGAAACATAGAGGCACGGAAAGGAGTACGGCATGGCAGAGGAATGCTTTTCGCGCACGGCGGCGCTTCTTGGCGAGGCGGCTCTTGAAAAATTAAAGAACAGCCACGTCATGCTGTTCGGCCTTGGCGGTGTTGGCAGTTACGTCTGCGAGGCCTTGGTGCGTAGCGGCGTAGGGAAGCTCACGCTCGTGGATTTTGACACGGTCAGCGAGAGCAACCGCAACCGCCAGCTTTTTGCCCTCGGCTCGACCGTGGGCATGAAAAAGGTGGAGGTAGCCGCCGCCCGTGCAAAGGATATTTCGCCGTATGTACAGATCGATACACACGCCGTGTTTGTAGATGCCGCATCAGCAGAGGCAATGATCGCCGCCGCCCACCCTGATTACGTGGTAGATGCCATTGATACCGTCAGCGGCAAGCTCGGCATCATTTCTGCTTCACACGCGCAAGGGATCCCTGTGCTTTCCTGCATGGGAACGGGAAACAAGCTGGACCCCACGCGCTTCCGTATCTCGGATATCGGCAAAACGCATACCTGCCCCCTCGCGCGTGCCATGCGCGCTACCTTGCGCCGCGCGGGCATTTCTCACGTAGAGGTTCTTTGGTCGGACGAGCTGCCACATACGGCAGAGAGCCCCTCCGAAAACGGAAAACCGATCCCCGCATCGGTTGCTTTTGTGCCCTCCGTGGCAGGTCTTATCATGGCAGGTCACGTGATCAAAAAACTAACCGCCCTGCAATAAGTGGGTACCCGTGTGTCGTGAAATGCAAAAATGCACTTCTTTTGACTCGATTTTTCCTTATGACAGTGCTTTTTGCTTCTTAAGCTGCCGAGAAATCTGCAAAGGAATAAAAAACCATGAAAGGTAAAACCGATGGAACGCAACAAGAAAAGCCCTTGGCTTCCTATCCTGCTTTCGCTTCTGGCTGTGTCTGTGGCCCTCTTGATCTATGTGCTCGCCAATCCTGCGCTTCCGCGCACCTACGACGGGTACTCCCATTTCTCAATCACCGATTGCCGCGGCGAGGAATATGTCTATGCAAACGGTGAGCCGTCCTTCCTTTCGGCGGCAGATGCCTTCTCTGCGGCAAAGCCTGCAGGGGAAAAGCCCGCTTGGGCAAAGCGGGAAGGCATGCTTCTTCTTGACTGGATGCGTGACGGCTATGCCCACCGTTATCGCCTCTATCTCTCGCTGGACTCCTTGTCCGCATATTTAGAGGACGAGTCGGAAAACGGCTATTTCCTCGATACGCGCGGCGCGCTCTTCTTCTACGAAAGTCAGGCGGCGCGCCCCTCACTTGTCGGAGAAGCTCCCACCTCTATCTCAATCGCAGGTGTGGAGATCCCCTTCTCGGTCTGCTCTTGGCAATACGACCTTGCGGATGCGGAGGGCGCGTTGCATACGGTATCCTCGGAGGATTACCTCGGCGCGGCAGATGCCACTAAGGAGATCACCTATCCCTTCTTCCTTCCGCCAAGCTTCACGGTGCCCCCCGACCGCGTGCACTATCACATCTTTGCGGGAAATGCGGAGATCGTAAGCTCCGAGGAGCCGCCTATATCCGTCGTTTCAAGACTCTCTGACGGAAATTATCAGATGACGGTGATTGCCGAGTACGAAAACGGTGTCGTCACGGTACGGGCAGGCTATTCGGTCGTTTTTTCGGTGGGTGGAACCAACTGAACCCAAAGGGGGCTATGCCCCCTTTTTCTGTTGCCTTCTATTGACTTTCTTCTATACTTATGATATAATATATACTGTTAAACTGGGCAGACCTGCAAGGAGGATGCTATGCATATTGGGGAGAACGCGGAGCTACAAGCAGCGATTGCTTATGTCCGCGCACAAAATGAAAAATGCACCGCTCCGCGCGGTGTCTATATACAGACCTTCGGCTGTCAGCAAAACGAGGCGGACAGCGAAAAGCTCCGCGGCATGGCAGAGACGATGGGATACCGCTCCGTTTCTTCGGCGGAGGAGGCCGATCTTATTCTGATCAACACCTGTGCCGTGCGTGAGCATGCAGAGCTGCGTGCGCTTTCTATTATCGGAAACTGCAAGAGCCTGCGCGAGAAAAATTCCTCGCTTATCGTGGGTGTTTGCGGTTGCATGACAGCGCAGGGTGCGCGTGTGGAGCAGCTGAAAAAGAGCTACCCCTACGTCACCTTTACCATGGAGCCTGCTGCCCTCTACCGTATGCCCGTGTTTTTGCGGCGCGCGATGGAGGAAAAAAAGCGCCAATTTCCGCTCGGCGAGGACGACGGAACTGTGGCAGAAGGCATCCCCTTGGTGCGAACCCATACCCACCGCGCCTACGTTAGCATCATGTATGGCTGTAACAATTTCTGCACCTACTGCATCGTCCCGTATGTGCGCGGCAGAGAGCGTAGCCGTGACAGTGCCGCCATCGTCGACGAGGTGCGTGCGCTCGCCCAAGACGGTTGCCGTGAGATCACGCTTCTTGGGCAAAACGTCAATTCCTATCAGAGCGACTGCGATTTTGCAGGGCTTCTCGAGCGCCTTTGCGCGATAGACGGTGATTTTCTTATCCGCTTTATGACCAGCCACCCCAAGGATGTGCCGGATCGCCTCATTGAGGTCATGGCAAACCATCCCGATCGTATGGCGCCGCATTTCCATCTCCCACTTCAATCGGGAAGTGATGCCGTGCTCACAGCCATGAACCGCCGCTACACGGTAGAGCGATATCTATCCATTGTGGATAAGCTTCGCGCGGCTATACCGCATATCGCCATCACCTCGGATATCATTGTCGGCTTTCCCGGTGAGAGTGAGGAGGATTTTGCGGCAACGCTGAACATTCTCTCCCGTGTGGGATTTGATATGGTCTACTCCTTCCTCTATTCGCCGCGCGAGGGAACACCTGCCGCCCGCATGAAGGAGAGGGCCGTGCCGGAGGAGGTCAAAAAGGAACGCTTTGCGCGTTTGCTTGCCTTGCAGGACGAGCTGTCGCTTGCCGCCGCCCGTCCGTATGAGGGGCGCGTGGTGCGTGTTCTGACCGATAGTAAGAGCCGCACGGATGACACCGTGTACAGCGGCAGAACGGATACGGGCAAGCTCGTGCATTACGCAGCTGATGACAGCCTGCTTGGAAAATTTGTATACGTACATATTACACACGCCGATGCTTATGCGCTTTACGGAGAGCTTGTATCGGGTGATGAACGGAAAGGATAAAATGATGAAGGCAATTGAACTTGCAAAAGCACTTGGTGAGGGGATCGCGGAGGATCCTGTCATCCTCGCATACGATGAAGCAAAGGCCGCCTTTGAGGCGGATGCGGAGCTTGCCGCACAGATGACCGAGTATAATACCCACCGCACCTGCCTTGCGGCTGAATTTAACAAGGATCTGGCCATGCAGGAAAAGGATGTGATCGAGAGCCTGAAGGAGAAAATGAACGAGCTCTCACACATCATCAACCAAAACGAGAATTACACGCGCTATGCCGCGGCACAAAACGCCGTTAACGATCTGATGCAGCGCATCAATGCCACCATTTCCTATTACGCCTTTGGTGTGGAGCCGTCGAATTGCACGCATGATTGCTCGACCTGCGGCGGCTGTCATTAATCTTGTTATTTACGATCATCCTATCTTGACGAAACGGAGAGAACACCATGGCCGAGCTGATATCTGATGCTTCCACGCTGGCAAGCGTTACTCCCATGATGCGCCAATATCTGGACATCAAGGCGCAGTATCCCGATCATATTCTGATGTACCGTCTTGGGGATTTCTTCGAGATGTTCTTTGCGGATGCCGTGCTGGTGTCGCGTGAGCTGGAGCTGACGCTGACGGGGCGGGATTGCGGTAACGACAGGCGTGCCGCCATGTGTGGCGTTCCCTTTCACAAGGCCGATGTTTATATCGGCAGGCTTGTGGAACGCGGACACAAGGTTGCCGTTTGTGAGCAGACCGAGGATCCTGCCGAGGCCAAGGGGCTTGTCCGCCGTGAGATCGTGCGCGTGGTCACGCCCGGTACGGTGACCGACGGCACCTTGCTTGCCGAGAAACAGAACAACTATCTTGCCTCGATCTTTTATACCGAGCACGCCATTGGACTTTGCTTTGCCGACGTATCGACAGGGCAGATCTCTACAACCCTTCTTGAGGGAGAGGACGTTCCGGCGCGGCTCCGCTATGAGCTGGCCGTATATGCGCCGAGCGAGGTCATTCTTAACGTGCCGGCAAGCACCTGTCGCGCCGTGACGGAGGCTTTGTCAGGCTACAGTGCCTATTTGACGGATGACCGCCCCGATCTTTTTGACGAATTGTCTGCCAGAATGACGGTTGCCGCTCATTTTGCTGACACGAGCGAAAGACTCGCGCACACCGCATCTCTGTGTGCGGTGGGCGCGTTGCTTGCCTACATCGCAGAAACGCAAAGAAGTGCTTCTGCTTTTGTACGTGAGCTGAATATTTATACCGACGGGCAGGCCATGGAGATCGATCTTTCCACCCGTCGCAACCTTGAATTGACAGAGGCTATGCGCACCAAGGAGAAAAAGGGCTCGCTCCTTTGGGTGCTCGATAAAACAAGGACCTCCATGGGTGCGCGCATGCTTCGTGCATGGCTGGTGCGCCCGCTACTCAACCCCGTAATGATTGGGGCGCGGCAGGTAGCCGTTCAGGATCTTGTCGATCATTTTATGGAGCGTGCGGAGCTGCGTGAGCTGCTTGCGGATGTCCTCGATCTTGAGCGTTTGACCGCCAAGGCTGTATACGGCACGGCCAATCCCAAGGATCTTTTTGCTATTTTCAAAAGCATCTCAGTCCTTCCGCCTCTCCGAAAGGGACTACGCTCCTTTTCTGCCCCCCGCTTGTGTGAGCTACGGGACGGCGCGGATACTTTGACGGATATTGCTGATCTTCTGCGCTCCGCACTTGCGGAGGATCCACCCTTCTCACTTCGCGACGGAGGCATCATTCGTGAGGGCTATGATCCAGATGTAGACTACCTCCGCTCCGTCATGGAAAACGGCAAGGGCTGGATCAAGGAGATCGAGACAAGAGAGCAGGAGAGTACAGGCATTAAAAATCTGCGTATCCACTATAACAAGGTGTTTGGCTATTACATTGAGGTCACACGCTCGCAGATCGATCAGGTGCCCGACCGTTATATCCGCAAGCAAACGCTTGCCAACTGCGAGCGTTACATCACCGAGGAGCTGAAGGATATGGAGGCCACTGTCCTCGGTGCGGCCGATAAGCTCAACGCACTGGAGTTCTCCATCTTTACAAAGCTCCGTGAGCAGGTGGCGGAGGCCGCCGCACGCATTCAGGATGCCGCCGCACGCATCGCGGAGATCGATGTTTATCTCTCGCTTGCCGAGGTGGCCTTCAAGAACAATTATGTCTGCCCCGAGGTAGACCTCTCGGATAAATTCGAGGTGACGGACGGCCGCCATCCCGTGGTCGAGCGATGCCTTGCAGATCACTATTTTGTCCCCAATGACACCAAAATGGATACGGAGAAGAACCGTCTCCTTTTGATTACGGGTCCCAACATGGCGGGCAAGTCCACCTATATGCGTCAGGTTGCGCTGATGGCCGTCATGGCACAGATGGGATCCTTTGTTCCTGCTCGCGCCGCCCGTATCGGTATCGTGGACAAGCTTTTCACCCGTGTGGGTGCGTCGGACGACCTGGCATCGGGGCAGTCTACCTTTATGCTGGAGATGAACGAGGTTGCCAACATTCTGAAAAAGGCCACATCCCGCTCCCTCATCGTGTATGATGAGGTAGGGCGCGGAACCAGCACCTACGACGGCATGAGCATTGCCCGTGCAGTCGCTGAGTACACGCTAGGCAAGAAGATTGGGGCGCGTACCCTCTTTGCTACGCACTATCACGAGCTGACGGTGCTGGAGGACGAATTTGAGGGCGTTGTCAATTATAATATTGCCGCCAAAAAGCAGAAGGATACCATCATCTTCCTGCGCAAGATCGTGCGCGGTGCAACCGATGACAGCTACGGCATCGAGGTCGCAAAGCTCGCAGGTGTACCGAATGAGGTGGTGCGCCGTGCTAAGGAGATCCTTTCGCAGATCGAATCGGGGGCACCGTATGCGCGTGCCGTCGCCAAGTCTTGCAAGACCGACGAGCCACAGCTTCCCGATATGCTCACCTCGCTTGCCGATATGGAGGCACGCGAGGCGGCAGAGAAGATCCGCCGCGTGGAGCTTGATACCATGACACCCATCGAGGCGATGAACTTTATCTTTGAGCTGAAAAAGCTCGTAACGACCGCACCCGAGGAGTCTTGATAACGCTCGGGGAGGGAAAGGAGAACGCATGACATGGCAAATATCAACGTGCTCAGCTTTGAGCTTGCAAACCTGATCGCCGCAGGCGAGGTCGTTGACCGCCCTGCCTCCGCGCTGAAGGAGCTTCTTGAAAATGCGATCGACGCAGGAGCGACTGCTATCACGGCAGAGATCCGCCGCGGCGGCATTGCCATGATCCGCGTATCGGATAACGGATGCGGTATGACGGCGGAGGATCTTCCTGTCGCCATTCGCCGCCATGCAACCAGCAAGATCCACGCGGTGGAGGATCTTTCCAACATTGAAACACTTGGCTTCCGCGGTGAAGCGCTGGCCGCGATTGCCGCCGTTTCCGAGCTGCGTATTCTCACAAAGACCGCCGAGGCGGAAAACGGCGTAATGCTGACCTCTGTCGGTGGCCGTGTGACGGATATTTCCGAGGTCGGCGCGGCAGGGGGAACCACCGTTTTGGTGGAAAACCTCTTTGAAAGCGTGCCTGCACGCCGCAAATTTTTGAAGAAGGATGCCACCGAAACCGCGGCCGCCACCGCCGTTGTGGAGCGGATCGCCATTTCCCGTCCCGACATTGCCTTTGAGTGGATCACAGACGGGCAGTGCCGCTTCAAAACAATGGGTGACGGAAAGCTGATGCACACCCTGTATGCCGTTTTTGGCCGTGAATTTGCGGGGCGACTTCTGCCCGTAGACGGCGAGGTCGGCGGTGTCCGCGTGCACGGCTTTGTCGGCACGTCGGATAATGTGCGCGGTAATCGTAACCACCAGAATACCTTCATCAACGGCCGTTACGTCAAAAGCAAAACCGTTATGGCCGCGCTTGAGAAGGCCTATGTTTCCTACATAGCCACGGAGCGGTTTCCTGTCTGCGCGCTCTTTTTGGAGGTATTGCCGAGCGCGGTGGACGTCAACGTGCATCCTGCCAAGCTTGAAGTCAAGTTTTCAGACGAGCGCGTGATCTTTGAGGCGGTCTATTACGCCGTGCGCGGTGCGCTGGAGGCAGATGTAAGCCGTCCCGAAATGACCTTGCCCGATGCGGGAAAGACACGCAAAAATCCGCTTTCCGCCTTTGTTCCGATCGGGGATACAGGTGGACATCAGATGGCCGTTGCCGATCTCCGTGCTCCTCAAAAGTCGGAGAATGCAGAACATACTCTCCTTGCAGCTGAAAAAAGCGGGCATT
>JAZOOW010000030.1:0-5269 GCA_045655145.1 Eubacteriales bacterium
GGGTTTGGTATTTTGTTGTTTTGCGGGCGGCACGTATTTGATAGCCACATACGCGTTGATGAGAGCTTCCATCTTGTTCTCAACCACGGATCCCCTGCGGCAAGCGTGTCACAGGCATAGGGGATAGCGGTGTTCGTTCGCGGTAGCACTTTTTCACCGGCGGCCGCCATGATCGGGTGCAGGGCAGCGAGTTATCTTTGTCTTGCGTAATCCCTGATCAGCTGCGAGAGGGCGGAGGTTGCAGAGCCCTGCATGCTGTCCCACATACTGGAGGCGTCTTTTCTGTTCCAAAGGAGATAGCGCATGAACAGACCAAAGGTGGCATCAGGCTCCCCGCTCCAGCGGAACTCCTCCAAATGGAAGCAGGAAAGGTCGTATCTGCGGCCGTCCACGATCTTATCTACCATGTCTACCGAGCGCCTGTTATCAAAACCGCTGTCGTGCTTGACGATCATCTCGTAGTAGGTATAGTTGATGGACTTATTTGTTTCGGCAGAGAGAGCAACCGTAACAGCACCTGCCATGCGGAGCTTCTTTTTGGTGACATACCACGGTATCGAGAGAACCGATACGTTGTCAGAGGTGCCTGTCAAATACTGGACCTGATCGGCGTCAAGCTTCGGGTAGGGGAGCAGGCCGTAGTTATTTGTCATACCTTTGACAGTAGAGGACATGACCTGGGAAAGGCTCGAGTTCTTAAAGAGCGCGTTCCCCTGGGCAAAGAAGGCTGTGCCTTCCATGGGGTCAAGCGTAAAGGTGGGCTTTTGCATGCCTCCCAGGGTGGCACCCTTCGTTTCGTAGAAAAGATTCGTCAGCTTGGTAACGGCAGTGTCAAAGGTTGCGGGCATGGACCAAATGGTCGGATCGGATACACCGTCGTTCATAATATAAGAGAAGCCAAAGGAGAAGGTGAAGGAATCAAGGCCGTTTCCGCGGTCACCGTAAAAGCCGATGACATCGCCTTGATCTACCACGCCTGAGTTGGTTTGATCTGCCTCGTTATCGATCCAGAAGTCCTTGGTCATGGCAATCAGCACGTCCAGCGTCCACGCGCCCGCATCCACCATGTCGTAGATCGTTTCATAGGACGTATTATGTGCGGCATTGTAATTCTCCATGACGTTATTGTTTGTCATGAGTGTCTGGTTAAACAGCATGCCGTAGGCAAGGTCGATGGCCGTGATGCACATATCCGAGAAGGCCAAAAATTGCCGCCCCTTGATGGTGATGCTTCTATTCATCTCGGACGGCCACCACTCAGATCCTGCCAAGATGTCGTCCTTCGCGTACGGGACGTTTGAGCGCCAGTCGCGGTAGTGGCCCGAGGCAATCAGCTTGCCCGACTGGTAGGCCATCATCATGAGAAGGTCGAATTCGGGCTCCCGGCTCTGCAGCTCGCGTTTTGCGTACTCAAAATGCGAAGACTGATCGGTCTTACCGGTCGCTGTGGTGATCTTTGTGGCGATCGTGATGCCAAAACGCTCCTCGATCTTCTTGTTGCGCTTGTAGATCAGCTGGTCGAGGGCATCTTTCGAATCCTCCTCGGCAAAGATCTCGTAGTCATAGGTCTCAAAGGCGGAAATGGTCAGCGTCTCGCCTGCGATATCCGCTTTAATAGCCTCTGTGTCCAGACTGTCCTTCCATGCAGAGGGGGTACCTTCAGAGCCGTTCGGCTTTGTGGTTGTGGTCGTTCCGTCATCCGGTGCGGGGCAACCGACCAGCATCAGCGTGCCAAGCAGCATGCACGCAACAAGAATCAAGGATAAGATTCTTTTCATGGGGATCTCCTTTCAAAATTGTGCTTCATTTTCTCCGTTCATTGGAGCAAAACTCTACAAATGCATTATAGCACAAAAGAGCCTCCCTGTAAAGGAGGCTCTTGAAAAATCAGCATTTTCAACAATTGGTGTCCGTGATTTTTGTTTATTTTGCCGAGTTTTTTCTCATCTTTATGCTTTTTGCGATCGGTCGGAATTCAAAAACGCACGGTGCGAGCTTCCCCGTATACTACCCGCGAAGCTGACTGTATGTGCGGATGAGCGACGCGAGCTTGCCCTCGATCACACTCCCCGCCTCCGACCATACGCCGGCAGGGCTTGCTGAGGGGCTATCCATGATCAGATATCGGAGATACAGCCCCAGTGTGCCGTGGGTGGAGGTGTCATCAAAAACGAGATCACCGTGGTGATAAATGGCAAGATCGTACACGCGGCCTGCCGCGATGCGCTCCAGCATGGCAACATCCTCACGGCTGACAAAGCCGCTGTCATGCTTCACAATCATCTCATAATAGGGCTCTGTCACGGAACGGCTGTTCTCGGCCGAGAGCGCGACCGCCATCGCGCCTGCACGCTTCAGCCGCGTGCTTGAAACATAGCGGGGCACCGACAGCACCGTGAGGTTATCTGAAGGGGCTGACAGATACTCCGCCTGATCGCGGTTCAGCTTGGGATAGGGCAAAATGCCGTAAACCTGCTCCATTCCCTTGATCGCGGCGGTTTGCAGGTGCTCAAGGTTGACGGTCATAAAGAACGCATGCCCCTCGGCAAAGGCGACCAGCCGCTCCTCAAGATCCCACGGAAAATCACGGCTGAGGCGCGCCCCGCGCGACTCTCCAAAGAAGCTCCGCAGATTGGTGATCATTCCGTCAAAGGTGGCGGGGTGCCGCCAGAGCGTGGGATCTGACACGCCGTCATTTTCGAGATAGGTAAAGCCAAAGGCGTAGGTAAAGTTATCAAGCTCACTGCCCGAAACCGTATAAAAGCCGATGATATCCTCGGCATCCACCGTATCACGCTCGCCTATATTCTCGTTGTCGATCCACAGGTCCTTCGTTATCGTCATGACGCTGTCGAGTGTCCAGTCGCCTGCGTTCACGATGTCATACATCGTTTCGTAATCCGCGCCTACCTTGGCCGCGTAGCCGGCTGCAAGGTTGTACTCGTTCGCCAGCGACTGATTGAACATCACACCAAAGGAAAGGTCTGTCAGCGTGATACACATATCCGAGATGGCGACAAAGAGCCTCCCCTTTACCGTAGCACTGCGGTTAAGCTGTGCCGACCACCATGCATCCCCCGCGGCAAGACTGTCACGGGCGTAGGGGACTGAGGCATACCAGTCGCGGTAGTGGCCCGAGGAGATCAGCTTACCCGATTGCGAGGCCATCATCATAAGAAGATCAAAGCGGGGCGCCATGCTGCGGAGTTCGACCTCGGCGTCCTTGCGATGGGAGGAAAAATCGTACATGCCTGTCGATTTTGACATGTACGGCTTGATGGTGACCGCAAAGCGCTCCTCGATCTTCTTGTTTCGCTTGTAGATCAGCTGGTCGCGGGTATCCTTCAAGTCCTCCTCTGCGTAGATCTCATACAGATAGCGTTCAAAGCAGGATACGACCAGCTCTCCGCCGCCGATCTCCTTTTTCACCGCCTCTGTATCAAGCCCGTCTGCCCACGGGGAGGGCGTGGGGCTTTCCTGACCGCCGCCTGTCGTAGTGGTCGTGCTGCCGCCGTCATCGGGTGCGGGGCAGGCGCAAAGCATCAGCGTACTGAGCAGCATGCACAAAATAAGGATCAAGGATAAGATTCTTTTCATGGGCTTCTCCTTTCCAGATTTTTCTTCTTTCTAGGTTCATCAGAGCAATGCTATACAAATGTATTATAGAACAAACGAGCCCCCATGTAAAGGAGGCCCGTAGAAAATCAGCGTTTTCAACAATTGGTGTCCGTGATTTTTGTTTATTTTGCCGAGAATTTTGTCATTTTTGTGCGTTTTGCGATCGGGTATCGGGAAGGAGCAGGGCGGCGTTCTCGGCGGGCACGCGGAAAAGAGCATAGACCGCGTAGCCTGCGGCAAGGAGCGCAAGGAGCGCCGTGGAAACGACGACGGGGACGGGATCCAGGCGGCCGCTGCCAAAGGTGGGAACGAAGAGGCCGCCGAGGTTGTAGATGAAGTGGAAGATGACGGGGATCCACAGACTGCCGCTGATAAGCAAGAGGAGGGCGGCGGCAGCACCGATCAGCGTGCTGTATCCGATCTGCAAGAGGGTAGCGGGAAGCGAGGCACCACCCGCAAGATTGAACAGATGCACAAGGCCAAAAAGGAGCGAGGAGAGAACCACCGCCGCCAAAAGGCGGTGCTTATCGTCCCCTAAAGGGGTCTTCGCTGCCTGTTCATCCGCCGCCGCGCCCTGCACGGGCGTGTGCGGAAGACGCGAAAGAATGGCGGGAAACAAAAATCCGCGAAAGAGAAGCTCCTCGGTCACGGCCGTAAAGAGGCAGGAAAGGACATAGGCGAGAAGGGGCAGGGGTGCCGGTGTGACGGTAGCCATGCCCCGCGCCAGCGTGTAAAAGGGGAAGTTGTTAAGAGCGACCAAAAAAAGGAGCAGGCATGCCGCGCGTGTCCCGCGCGGAAGCGGCCGCGAGAAGCGGGAAAGAAGCCGCCCGTGCCCAAGCGAAGCAAGAACCGCCGCCACGGCCACCGCCGCAAAGCAAAGGACGAGTGCGCGCCTTGCAAGCGGCGCGTGCGCTTCCCCAAAAGCCGCAAAGAGCGAAAGGGGCAAAAGCTCTGCCACGGCCGCCAAAAGAAGGGCCGCAAAAAAGAAGGCCATATACCGTCTGTTTTTCTTCATGTTGTGTCCCTTCCTTTTTTGGTTGTGAGGGGAGGGGCGAATGCTAAATGCGCCCGCAGAGCTGTCATCATACTTGTCAAGCCGAGGATGCTTTCTTTTTGGCAATTCTTTTTCCATTTTTCTCACCCCCTTCATTATAACACAAAAACGGCAAAGGCGCAACGCCTTTGCCGTTTTTTGTAAGACGAAAAACCCGCCATAGTGGCGGGGTTCAATAAAGGCTTTGCCGATAAGCAGAAATCAAACAAAAAGTAAGCGCAGAATGCTTTTGTGTCAAAGGCTCCCTTGTGTAAAGGTCGCGTAGCGATGCGAGCGCAATGAATGACATGCCAGTGGCATGTCAGAACGCGAGCGTGACCGAGCCGCAGTGAGAGGTGCCGAGTGAAACGAGGCGGAAGGGTTGTTAAGATAACAGCAACAATCCCTCAGTCAGCTTCGCTGACAGCTCCCTTTACACAAGGGAGCCTGCTATAAGCAAACTTTCTATAAGGACAAAAGCCGTTTGGGAAAAGGGTAAACAAGGAGGCCTTTCGCTACGGGGCTCTTCGCCGCTTAAGCTTTTAGGAACCACGCGACGATCGCGTGGTTTTCGTGATATAGTCATGACCACCGGCCGTGCCGGTGGCTTGCACAAGC
>JAZOOW010000031.1:0-10964 GCA_045655145.1 Eubacteriales bacterium
TGAAGGCCATAGAGCCTGCAATCTTGAATGCCATCTCCGAGGAGTCGACCTCGTGATAGGAACCGTCATACAGGGTTACCTTAACGTCAACGACGTTATAGCCTGCCAGAATACCCGTCTGCATTGCGCCCTGGATACCTGCATCAACAGCAGGGATATATTCCTTCGGGATCGCACCGCCGGTGACAGCGTTGACGAACTCGTAGCCCTTGCCGGACTCGTTCGGCTCAACGGTGATCTTAACGTGACCGTACTGACCCTTACCACCGGACTGACGGGCATACTTGGTATCCTGATCGACCTTCTTGCGAATGGTCTCCTTGTAAGCAACCTGCGGGTTACCTACGTTTGCCTCTACCTTAAACTCGCGGAGCAAACGGTCAACGATGATCTCCAGATGCAGCTCGCCCATGCCGGCGATGATGGTCTGGCTTGTTTCCTCATCGGTGTAGGTTCGGAAGGTCGGGTCCTCCTCTGCCAGCTTGGCGAGAGCGATACCCATCTTCTCCTGACCTGCCTTGGTCTTGGGCTCAATGGCTACGCGGATAACAGGCTCCGGGAACTCCATCGACTCAAGAATAACGGGATGCTTCTCATCACAGAAGGTATCACCGGTCGTGGTATAGCGCACACCGATTGCGGCGGCGATATCACCCGTGTAGACCTGATCGATATCCTTACGGTCGTTGGAATGCATCTGCAGGATACGGCCGAAGCGCTCTTCCTTATCCTTGGTAGAGTTGTAAACGGCAGAGCCCTTCTCCAGAGAACCGGAGTATACGCGGAAGAAGCAGAGCTTACCAACGTACGGGTCTGTCATGATCTTGAATGCCAGTGCAGAGAAGGGCTCGTCATCCGAGGCCTTTCTGTCGCACTCCTCCCCGTTGTCGGGGTTGACACCGCGGATAGCAGGAATGTCGGTAGGAGCGGGCATATAATCGATAATGGCGTCAAGCAGCTTCTGAACGCCCATGTTCTTGTAAGAGGTACCGCAGCATACGGGAACCAGCTTGTTGTCGATACAAGCAACACGGAGTGCTGCCTTGAGCTCTTCAACCGTGATCTCGTCACCGTTGCAATACTTCTCAAACAAAGCTTCATCGGTCTCGCAGATAGACTCGACCATGTTGTTATGGTACTCCTCTGCGAGCTCCATCATATCGGCGGGGATATCCTCGACACGCATGTCCTTACCGAGGTCATCGTAGTATACGTCCGCCTTCATCTCCATCAGGTCAATGATGCCGCGGAAAGAGGATTCCGCGCCGATCGGCAGCTGAACGGGAACCGCATTGGCGTGCAATCTGTCCTTCATCATCGAAACGACGCGGAAGAAGTTTGCACCCGTAATGTCCATCTTGTTGACGTAAGCCATTCTCGGAACGGCATACTTGTCAGCCTGACGCCATACGGTTTCGGACTGCGGCTCAACGCCACCCTTTGCACAGAAGACGGTAACCGAACCGTCGAGCACGCGAAGCGAACGCTCAACCTCTACGGTAAAGTCAACGTGGCCGGGGGTGTCGATGATATTGATGCGGTACTGATGATCCTTCTTATACTTTGAATCCTTCTCGGCCTCAGCCTGATGCACGGTCGGGATCCAATAGCACGTGGTCGCCGCAGAGGTAATGGTGATACCTCTTTCCTGTTCCTGGGCCATCCAGTCCATGGTGGCGGTACCGTCATGCGTTTCACCGATACGGTGAGTTTTACCGGTATAGAACAAGATACGCTCTGTGGTTGTCGTCTTACCGGCGTCAATGTGAGCCATGATGCCGATATTTCGAGTTTGAGCAAGTGATACGTCTCTTGCCATGGTTTTTCCTCCTTGTTATATATCGGTATTAGAATCTGTAGTGAGCGAAAGCCTTATTCGCCTCAGCCATACGGTGGGTCTCTTCTTTCTTCTTGAAAGCTCCACCCATACCGGCCTTAGCGTCAAGGATCTCGGCTGCAAGTCTTTCAGCCATCGTCTTTTCGCCGCGCGATCTGGAATACGCGGTGATCCAACGAAGACCGAGGGTCTGGCGGCGCTCCGCACGGACCTCCATCGGTACCTGGTAGTTAGAGCCACCTACACGGCGGGCCTTAACCTCCAGAACCGGCATTACATTCTCAAGAGCGGCGGTGAAAACCTCCAGCGCATTCTGACCGGACTTAGCCTCTACCATAGCAAAAGCCTCGTATACGATCTTCTGGGCAACACCCTTCTTGCCGTCATACATGATATTGTTGATCAGCTTGGTGACAAGCTCAGAATTGTAGATCGGATCCGGCAGTACGCTTCTCTTGGAAATCTGACCTCTTCTTGGCACTGTTCTTCCCTCCTTCATTAATTTTCATGATATCACAGGTACTCGAAAGCAAACTTCCGTAAGTGCTCGTCAAGTCTATAATCGGGATTCACACAATTACAGGACACTGATGATGCACAAACCAAAGATCTCCCAGAGGGAGAACGCTTTACTTCTTCGGGCGCTTAGCTCCGTACTTGGAGCGACCCTGCTTACGGTTTGCAACACCCTGTGCGTCCAGCTTACCACGGATAATGTGATAACGAACACCAGGCAAGTCACGTACACGGCCGCCGCGAATCAGAACAACAGAGTGCTCCTGCAGGTTGTGACCGATACCGGGAATGTAGGTGGTAGCCTCCATACCGTTGGTCAATCTGACTCTCGCGATCTTACGAAGTGCCGAGTTCGGCTTCTTCGGGCTGGTCGTCGTAACCTTCGTGCAAACGCCTCTCTTCTGCGGTGCGCTGAAATCCGTAGGACGGTTCGTCAGAGCGTTGAAGCCTCTTTGCAGAACCGGTGTCTTGGACTTGTACACCGACTTCGAGCGGCCGTTTTTAACGAGCTGGTTAAAGGTTGGCATGTTTTTCCTCCTTCTTCTGTAATTGTGCTATATAAACGGCATAGCCCGTCCAGATCGGGTGCCGCTATACACAGAAATTTGTAAAATCTGCAAATGGGCATAGTACACCCACAGAAATACACTTGATTATAACATTTTCCCGCAAAAATGTCAAGTCTTTTTATAAAATATTCTCCGCTTTCCACAGAAAAAATTCCCGTGCGCGAAAAATCGCGCACGGGAAGCGTGAAAGTATTTTGCTTATACAGCTGCACCCTCTGCTACGGGAGCCGACTCGGCTGTTCCCCCTACCACGATGTGGCTGGAGAGGTAATCCTTGGTGTCATCCTCCTTATCGAGGATGTCCACGTCACGGTAACAGGCAAGACCTGTTCCGGCGGGGATCAGCTTACCGATAATGACGTTCTCCTTAAGTCCGAGCAGGTGGTCTACCTTGCCACGGATAGCCGCCTCGGTCAAGACCTTGGTAGTTTCCTGGAAGGACGCGGCGGACAGGAAGGACTCCGTCAGCAGCGAAGCCTTGGTGATACCAAGCAGAACGGGAGATGTGGTAGCCGTACGCAGACCGGTCTCGCCGGCGGCAATACGTGCCTCGATCGCCTCGTTCTCCGCGCGCACCTCAAGTATGTCTACCACCGAGCCGGAGAGGAGTGTTGTATCTCCCTCGTCCTCGATCTTGACCTTTCTTGTCATCTGGCGTGCGATGACCTCCACGTGCTTATCGTTGGTTTCAACGTCCTCACCGCGGTACACCTTCTGCACCTCACGGATGATATAGTCGTAAGCTGCATCAAGGCCGTTCAGGCGCAGAACGTCCTGCGGACTGAGATAACCCTCCGTGAGTGCCTGACCGATCGCAACGGTATCCCCGTTCTCCACGATGAGGCGCATGCCAAAGGGAATGTCATATACAGCGGGATTACCTTCTGCATCGGTGACCGTCACGCGGCTGAGCTTCTTCTCTGTGTGGATGCTGACAACGCCCTCTTGCTCGGCAACGATGGCCGTCTTCTTCGGGCGGCGTGCCTCAAAGAGCTCCTCGATACGGGGCAGACCCTGGGTAATATCCGAGCCTGCGACACCGCCGGTATGGAAGGTACGCATCGTCAGCTGTGTACCGGGCTCTCCGATGGACTGCGCGGCGATAACACCGACTGCCTCACCGATGCTGACCTTCTTTCCGGAGGCAAGGTCTGCACCGTAGCAGTGTGCACAGACACCGCGTTTTGCACGGCAACGGAGGATCGAACGAACCTCCAGCCTTCCAATGCCGGATTCGGCAATGCGGTCGGCATCCGATTCGCTGATCATGGTATCGGCAGGAACGATGACCTCTCCCGTTTCGGGATGCACGGCGGCCTCAATGGTGAAGCGGCCGACAAGACGCTCCTTGAAGGACTCCAGTACGTTCTTATCACTGTTGAGGATCTCGCTGACAACGATACCGTTACGGGCACCGCAATCCTCCTCACGGACGATCACATCCTGCGATACGTCGACAAGACGGCGGGTCAGGTAACCCGAGTCTGCGGTACGGAGTGCTGTATCCGACAGCGACTTACGCGATCCCTTTGCACCGGTAAAGTACTCCAGCATCGTCAAGCCCTCGCGGAAGTTCGACTTGATCGGAATTTCGATCGTCTTACCCGAGGTAGCAAACATCAGTCCGCGCATACCGGCCAGCTGACGCATCTGCTTGGTCGAGCCACGGGCACCGGAGGTGGCGATCATGTTGATGGAGTTGTAACGGTCAAAGCAGGAAAGAAGCTTGGCAGTCAGCTCGTCAGTGGTCTTCTCCCAGATGCTGATGACCTGCTTGTAACGCTCCTCGTCCGAAAGAACACCCTCCTCCTGATAGAGGCGGTTGACCTCAAGAACGGCATCCTCTGCACGGTGGATGATCTCCGGCTTTTCGGGCGGGATGGTCATATCGTACACGGAGATGGAGATGCCGCTACGGGTGGAATACTTGTAGCCCATTGCCTTGATGTCGTCAAGAACGGCGGCGGCAACCGGGAATCCGTGATAACGGATGCAACGGTCTACGATATCCTTCAGCTTTTTGCTGGTACAAACAAAATCCACCTCAAGATCCAGTGCATGCGCGGGATCGGTACGGTCTACGTAGCCGAGCGACTGCGGGATCTTGGAGTTGAAGATCAAGCGGCCGAGCGTTGCATTGATGATGCCCGACTGCATCACGCCGTTGATCTCGCGCTCTACGCGCACGCGGATCGCGGCATGGATACCGAGCTGATGGTTCTCATAAGCCATCATGGCCTCGTCAAAGTCGCGGAATACGCGCCCTTCCCCGGGCTCGCCTGCCTTATCCAGCGTGAGATAGTAGGAGCCGAGCACCATGTCCTGCGAGGGAACGGTCACGGCGTGTCCGTTCAGAGGCTTCAAGAGGTTGTTGCAGGAGAGCATCAGGAAACGCGCCTCTGCCTGCGCCTCGGGCGACAGGGGGAGGTGGACAGGCATCTGGTCACCGTCAAAATCTGCGTTAAATGCAGAGCAGACCAACGGATGCAGACGGATCGCACGTCCCTCTACCAGCACGGGCTCAAACGCCTGAATGGACAGACGGTGAAGCGTCGGTGCGCGGTTGAGGAGAACGGGATGCTCACGAATAACATATTCCAGTGCGTCCCAAACATCCGGGAATACCTTTTCTACCTTCTTCTTGGCATCCTTGATGCTGGTGGCCTTGCCGGTTTCGATCAGGCGCTTCATAACGAAGGGCTTGAACAGCTCAAGAGCCATCTCCTTCGGCAGACCGCACTGATAGATCTTCAGATCCGGACCGACGACGATAACCGAACGGCCGGAATAGTCTACGCGCTTACCGAGCAGGTTCTGACGGAAGCGTCCCTGCTTACCGCGGAGCATCTCGGAGAGTGATTTCAGCGGACGGTTGGAGGCACCCGTGACGGGCTTTCCGCGTCTGCCGTTGTCGATCAGCGCATCCACAAACTCCTGCAGCATGCGCTTCTCGTTGCGGATGATGATCTCCGGCGCGTTCAGCTCGATCATCTTCTTCAGACGGGTGTTACGGGCGATCACGCGGCGGTATAGCTCATTGAGATCGGAGGTAGCAAAGCGGCCACCGTCCAGCTGAATGAGCGGACGGATGTCGGCAGGAAGCACCGGCAGTGCCTCGAGGATCATCCACTCGGGACGGTTGCCCGACTTGCGGAAGGCCTCTACCACCTCAAGGCGCTTAATGATACGGAGCTTTTTCTGACCGCCGGCCTGGGCAAGCTCCTCCTTGAGCTGTTTTGAAAGCGCCTCAATGTCCAGCTCCTCGAGGAGCTGCTTGACAGCCTCGGCACCCATACCGGCCTTGAAATCGTTTTCATATTTCTCATAGGCGGCATCATACTCGACATCGGTCAGAAGCTGCATCTTCTCAAGCGGCGTGTTACCGGGATCGATCACGATGTAGCGCGCATAATACAAAACCTTTTCGAGCAGGCGGGGCGAAATATCGAGAAGAAGTCCCATTCTGGAAGGAATGGCACGGAAATACCAGATGTGCGATACGGGGCAGGCCAGCTCAATGTGGCCCATGCGCTCACGGCGCACCTTTTTGCTGGTTACCTCAACACCGCATTTTTCACAAACGCGCCCCTTGAAGCGGCCGCGCTTGTACTTGCCGCACTGACACTCCATTTCCTTGGTCGGACCAAAGATCCGCTCGCAGAAAAGGCCGTCACGCTCGGGCTTCAGAGTTCGGTAGTTGATCGTTTCGGCACGTGTCACCTCTCCGTACGACCAGCTGCGGATCGTTTCGGGAGATGCAAGGCCGATACGGATCGAATCAAATACACTTTTCTTCATTGATTGTATACATCTTCTCCCCTTGTGCGGGGAGAAGTTAATCCCCTCTCTGTATAATAAAGTGCTTGGATATTCGGCGCTTATTCTGCGTCCTCGCCGTATGCTTCGTCGGCGGCATAGTCGTCCTCGTACTCATCATCCGATGCAAAATCGCCAAACTCCTCGTCGTCCAGCTCCTCATCGGCCTCAGAATCGAAGTCCTCCTCTTCCTCCTCACTGTAGCGGTTGTCGATGGATTTCTCAACCTCCTCCAGCGTGCTCATCGTCGGCGTATCGTCGTCAATGAGGTCGGAAAGCTCGATCTCCTCGCCATTCTTATCCAGAACGCGTACGTCAAGCGCAAGCGACTGTAGCTCCTTGACCAGCACCTTGAAGGATTCGGGAATACCCGGCGTGGGGATGTTCTCGCCCTTCACGATGGCCTCGTAGGTCTTGGTTCTGCCGTTGATGTCGTCACTCTTGACAGTGAGGATCTCCTGCAGCGTATAAGCCGCACCGTATGCCTCAAGTGCCCATACCTCCATCTCTCCGAAGCGCTGGCCGCCGAACTGGGCCTTACCGCCGAGAGGCTGCTGGGTAACGATAGAGTACGGACCGTTGGAACGGGCGTGGATCTTATCGTCTACCAGATGGTGAAGCTTGAGATAATACATGATACCGACGGTTACGGGGTTATCAAACGGCTCACCCGTTCTGCCGTCGTAGAGAGTTGTTTTACCGTCAATGACCCTGACATCATGCGTCTGTCTGTATGCGGCCAGTGCCTCGGCATCTCCCTCGATCTCTGCGGGAAGACGCGCGAGATCGCGTTTGCCGGTTTCCGGATCAACAACGACCTCCTCAAAGAGTGCCTTACCGATGACGTTCTCACCGTCACGGATCTCACGGGCAAAGCCCGCATCACGCATCCACTCCACGATATCCTTCTCGTTGGCACCGTCAAATACGGGGGTCATGATCTTGTAGCCAAGCTTTCTTGCGGCAAAGCCAAGATGGACCTCAAGCACCTGCCCGATGTTCATACGGGAAGGAACGCCCAGCGGGTTGAGCACGATATCAAGCGGTGTGCCGTCTGCCAGATAGGGCATATCCTCCGGCGGCAGAATGCGGGACACAACGCCCTTGTTACCGTGGCGGCCTGCCATCTTATCGCCGACGGAGATCTTACGCTTCTGCGCGACGTAAACGCGGACGACCTTATTGACGCCGGGGGCAAGATCCTCGGAGTTGGAGCGATCAAAAACCTTAACATCTACAATAATACCCGACTCGCCGTGCGGCAGCTTGAGCGAGGAATCACGCACCTCACGTGCCTCCTCACCGAAGATGGCGCGCAGAACACGCTCCTCGGGCGTCAGCTCGGTCTCGCCCTTGGGGGAAACCTTACCGACCAGAATATCGCCTGCATGCACCTCGGTGCCGAGACGGACGATGCCCTCTGCGTCCAGATCCTTGAGGGCACCCTCGCCCACGTTCGGGATCTCACGGGTGATCTCCTGCGGACCGAGCTTGGTATCGCGTGCTTCAATGGAATATTCCTCGATGTGGATCGAGGTATACATATCCTCGCGGACAAGACGCTCGTTGAGAAGAACGGCATCCTCGTAGTTATAGCCCTCCCAGGTCATAAAGCCGATCAGCGCGTTCTTACCGAGCGAGATCTCACCGTTTGAGGTAGCGGGGCCGTCTGCAATGACCTCCCCCTTCTCTACGCGGTCATCCACCGATACGATGGGGCGCTGGTTGACACAGGTTCCCTGGTTGGAGCGCTTGAACTTGATAAGTGAATAGACGTCCTTGTGGCCGTCATCCGTCAAAATGGTGATAGAGGAAGCGTCTACACGCTCAACAACACCTGCCGCCTTAGCAACGACAACGGCACCCGAGTCAACGGCGGCCTTGTATTCCATACCCGTTGCCACGATCGGGGAGTCGGTCATCATCAGCGGCACAGCCTGCTTCTGCATGTTCGAGCCCATGAGCGCACGGGTGTTATCGTCGTTCTCAAGGAAGGGAATCATGGCGGTGGCTACCGACACGACCATACGGGGAGAGGCATCCATGTAGTCGATCCTGTCGCGGTCGACCTCCATGATCTCGGCTCTCTCACGCGCGATCACGCGGCGGTTCTTGAAGCGGCGGTTCTCATCCAGCGGCTCGTTTGCCTGTGCGATGATGTAGTTATCCTCCACATCACCCGTCATATACTCGATCTCGTCGGTGACGATGCCGGTTTCCTTATCCACCTTGCAATAAGGTGCTTCAAGGAAGCCGTAATCGTTGATGCGGGCGTAGGTAGCCAGATAAGAGATCAGACCGATGTTCGGTCCTTCAGGCGTTTCTACAGGGCACATGCGGCCGTAGTGCGTATAATGCACGTCACGCACATCAAAGGAAGCACGGTCACGGGAAAGACCGCCGGGGCCGAGTGCCGACAGACGGCGCTTATGCGTCAGCTCCGCCAGGGGGTTGTTCTGATCCATGAACTGCGAGAGCGGCGAGGAGCCGAAGAATTCACGGATCGCGGTTGCCACGGGACGGGTGTTGATGAGCGATTGGGGCGTCATCTCCTCAGTATCGTGCACCGACATGCGCTCCTTAATATTCTTATCCATACGGGCAAAGCCGATGCGCATCTGGTTCTGGAGAAGCTCACCGACAGAGCGCAGACGGCGGTTGCCGAGATGGTCGATATCGTCAAAGCTACCCACGCCGTGCGTGAGGTTCAGAAGATAGTTAATGGCAGCAAAGATATCGTCCTTGGTCACGTGCTTCGGCACCAGCTCATCCATACGGACCATGACCTCATGCTTCACGGCGGCACGGCGATCCTCCTCGGTAGCAAGCGGATTTTCCTCGGCTACCTTGGCAAGAATGTCGGCAAGCACAGCATAGCGCACCTTTTCACCAATGCCGCAATCGGCAAGATCATAGCCGAGAACAGCCTTGGGATCAACGGTACCGTTGCCGAACACACGCACGGTGTCACCGTTCTCGGTACGGACGGTCACGGCGTTAACCGCGGCGGCCTCAATCGCGGAGGCAAGCTCACGCGAAAGGAGAGTGCCCTCCTCTGCGATCACCTCACCTGTCAGCGGGCTAACAACGGTCTCTGCCAGCGTCTGCCCCTGGATACGGCGGGCGATGGCGAGCTTCTTATCATATTTGTAACGACCAACGGCAGCCATATCGTAACGCTTGGGATCAAAGAAGAGATTATGGATGAGGATCTGGGCACTTTCTACCAGCGCAGGCTCACCCGGACGGAGTTTTTTATAGATCTCCTTAAGAGCCTCCTCACCAAGCGTGCATTTGCTTTCGGCCGCGAGCATGGCGCACTCGTCCTTAGCAAAGGTCGCCTGCAGGATCTCCTCGTTACCGAAGAGATTTACGATCTCCTCGTCGGTTTCAATACCGAGCGCACGGATCAGCACGGTAATGGGGGTCTTTCTCGTCTTGTCGATCTTGACATAAAAAACATCGTTGGAATCGGTCTCATACTCCAGCCATGCACCGCGATAGGGGATCACCGTGGCGGCGTAGGTGCGCTTACCCGTCTTGTCAAGGGCATTCTCATAATAGATGCCGGGAGAACGCACAAGCTGGGAAACGATGACGCGCTCGGCACCGTTGATTACAAAGGTACCGTTCTCTGTCATGAGGGGGAAGTTGCCCATGAAGATCTCGGACTGCTTGACCTCACCCGTCTGCTTATTTGTCAGGCGGACCTCCACGCGCAGGGGGGCATCATAGGTCACATCGCGGTCCTTGCACTCCTCAACGGGATACCGAGGGTTGTCAAGATCCAGGGTGTAGTTGACAAATTCGATAGAAAGATTACCGGAATAGTCAACAATCGGAGAAACGTCACGAAGAACATCCTTCATGCCCACGTCGAGGAACCAACGGAAGGACTTCTTCTGCACCTCAATCAGATTTGGCATCTCCAGTGCTTCGTTGATCTTGGAGAAGCTCACGCGATCAACCTTGCCAAGCTTTTGGTGCTTTACCATGCTACAATCACTCCATTCCATGTATTTTTGAGATCGGGATCTGCTGTTTTTACGACTGTTTTGCCTTGAAAAATCGAGGTTGTCCCTAAAAAAGGGCAAAGTTCCCCCAACCCAATGGCAAATATTTTGCAGTTTACTATTGTAGCACATTAAAAACCGATTGTCAAGAGGTTTTGGTAATTTTTTCATTTTTCTTTGAAAAAGCGGAAAAGGGGAGCGCCTCAGGGGGGT
>JAZOOW010000032.1:0-2913 GCA_045655145.1 Eubacteriales bacterium
GGCCTCGCCCGTGCAGGCAAAGAGCGGCTCATAGGAACGGCCCTCAAGCTCACGGCCGCTAAAGGAGGCAAGCACCTCGTAAGCCGCTTCGCCCTCTGCGGCGAGCGAGCCGAGCACCGTATCGGCAAGTGCCTCAGCAAGATAGTAGGTATAGCCGTCTGCCGCCTTGACCTTGATATAGGTCACGTCGGGGTTTACGCAAAGCGCGGTATTGGAGGGAAGCGTCCAAGGGGTGGTCGTCCAGGCAAGGTAGTAAGCGTCCTCGTCGGTCGCGCGGAAGCGCACGATGGCCGAACGCTCCTTGACCGTCTTGTAGCCCTGCGCTACCTCGTGCGAGGAAAGCGGCGTGCCGCAGCGCGGGCAGTAGGGAACGATCTTGAAGCCCTTGTAGAGAAGTCCCTTATCCCAGATCTGGCGGAGTGCCCACCATTCCGACTCAATAAAGCTGTTGTGGTAGGTGACGTACGGGTCGTCCATGTCTGCCCAGAAGCCAACCGTCCCCGAGAAATCCTCCCACATGCCCTTGTATTTCCAAACGCTTTCCTTGCATTCGTCAATAAAGGGGGCAAGGCCGTATTCCTCTACCTGCTCCTTACCGTCAAGGCCGAGCTTTTTCTCTACCTCCAGCTCAACAGGAAGGCCATGGGTATCCCAGCCTGCCTTGCGCGGCACCTCAAAGCCCTTCATGGTGCGGTAGCGCGGGATCATATCCTTGATCACGCGTGTCAAGACGTGGCCGATATGCGGCTTACCGTTGGCGGTGGGTGGGCCGTCATAAAAGGTGTAGGTCGGGCACTTCTTACGCGACTCTACCGTCTTTTCAAAGATTTTGTTTTCTTTCCAGAATTTTGCCGTTTGCTTCTCTCTTTCAACAAAATTCAAGCTGGTGGAAACCTTCTCGTACATGTCAAAACTCCTTTTTTTGATTTGCCGGAGAATAAAAAAACGCCTGTCCCGAAAGGGACAAAGCGCAATGCTTTGCAAAACCACCCAACATACCGGCATATGCTTCTTCTGTTACGGGAAGACCCCGTCAGCGACTACTGCATCTCTGTTTCGCCCCTGCAACTCGGGAGTGATCTTCACGCAAGGGCTCCGCACCGGCTCACACCGTACCCGGCTCGCTCTTCTTCGCCAACGCGCTACTCTCTCCGTCAACATCTTTCTCAATTTTCATATAATATTATAGCACAAAAGGTGGGTTTGTCAAGAGTGTTCTCAAAAAAACTCGCCGATCGGATAAAATGCGGTCAATCGACAAAAGAAGTGAGATTTTTCGGTAAGCCTTTGACAAAAAGCGACGGCACGCTTTGCTACAATCAGTATGAGGACGTATCAAAAAAAGCGGCTCTGCCGCAGGGAGGTCTTATGCAACAAACATATACGGATAAAAAGCCGTCCGTCTTTTCCCGTCGCTTTTGGGTACGGGAGCTTTACGCCGCCGCAGAGGGGAACGGTGCGGCACTTCTTTACAGCGTGCTGACATTTTTGCTGTCGTGGCTCTTTTCGGTCACACATGCGCTGGGGGGTGCGTACCCCTTTGCCATTGCTTATCTCGCGGCAGCTGACCGCCGCTTGCCCTTTGCCCTGCTGGGGGCGGTTGTCGGTGCACTGACGCTTGGTGTGCGCGGCTTCCTGTATGCGGGAGCCTTTCTTCTCGTCATTCTTTTGCGCCTCATTCTCTCCGCACCGCGTGCGGAGGGACGCATTTTGCCTGCCTCGCAGGAGTATTTTGAGGAACAGCCGCCCCTGCGTGCGGCGGTGGCTTGCATTGCGGGCACGGCACTCGCGCTCTACGAGCTGCTCGTCGGTGGATTGACAACCGCCTCGCTTCTGTTTTCCGTGTCTATGGTTCTGCTTCCCACCCTTGCCGCGATGCTCTATGTCGGTTTTTTTGAAAGCGGTGTATCACCGTATGCGCTTTTGGTCGCACCGCGTGCGGACAAGGGGGTGGGGCGTGCGGATTATAAGCTCTCCTTCGGCGTTGCCGCCCTTCTGTTTACCGTTCTGCTCGGCCTGCGCCACGTGATACCCTTTGGGATCTCGGTGTCGATGGTGCTTGCCGCAGTCTTCTCCGTGCTTCTGCCGCAGAAGTGGGGAATCATACGCGGCGGCATTGCGGCGGAGCTGGTTGCCTGCGGAACGCTGGATCCCGCACATTTGCCGGCGTATGCCGTCATGGCACTCCTCGCTTCGCTTACAGAAAAGCTCGGCATGCTGTCTATGCTGACGGCCGCCACCGTGGGTGGGATCCTCACAGCGTACATGATCACGGGCATCGATGCGTGGATCACCTTCCTGCCGGAGGCCTTTGTAGCATCGGCACTTGCCTGGCCGATCTTCCGTTACCTGCCGCGCCTGTCAGAGGCCTTGCATGCGCGTGAGGGACGAGAGAGCCGTGAGCTTTGCGATACATTTGGCGAGGAGGGAAGCACGCGGATGCAGATCCTCTCCGAGGCCTATTTATCTCTTTCGGACATCTTCAGCCATCTGTCGGGGCTTGCTACCCGTCCGAGTGAAGGGGAATACAGAGAGACCTGCAGTGCCGCCTTCTTGCGGCACTGCGAGGGCTGTGCCGGTGCCGAGGGCTGTTGGGAGCGCGGAGAGCGCAGTGCGCATCGCGCGCTCGACTGCCTTGCCGAGCAATATGCCGGCGGAACGCCCCCCGATGAGATCCGCCTGACCGAAACACTCATACGGAGCTGTGGGAGGCGTGATGTGATCACCGCCGATGTTCATGAGGCCTGTGCGGCACTGGAGGCGGACAAGCGCACGCATGAGCGCAACGGGATCTTTGCAAGGAATTACCGTATGGTGGGAGAGATCCTGTTGGATGCTGCGCGGCAGAATAGGGGGGAGCGCACCGAGGATTTCGCGCTCGGACGTGCGGCGCGGCGCGTCCTCCTTGAGGAG
>JAZOOW010000033.1:0-4353 GCA_045655145.1 Eubacteriales bacterium
TTTTTTTTGATAGGCACGCCCCCAGCGGCGGCGCCCCCCGCCCGCAGACAATAGGGGGTATCCGATCACCGAAAAGACGGGAAAGACGAGGAGAAGAAACACCCAAAGAAGCTTGTAGCCTGTCTGTGCGCTCCCTGCAATGACGCGCAGGGAAAGCAGGATCCCCACCGCCGAAAAAAGCGATCCGAAAAAGGAAAAGGCACGGCTCCCCGAAAAGAGAAGCACGGCAAAGGCCGCCACCTGAAGCAGGATGAGAAAAAACACAAAATACCGCCCCCACACATAAAGCGGAATGCGGCGCGCACGCGGCCTTTTTTTCTTGCTTGTCGGCATGTGCGGCAAAGCGTTCCCTCCTTTTTTGTATATGCGCGAGAAAATCGGCTTTTTTCGCTCCTCTGTACATTTTTTCTCTTTTTTGCAAAAAAATGCATCCGTGTCCGATTTTTCCGATTTTCTCATGGTAAAGTATCCTCGGCGGACGGAACCCGACAAGGGTTGCCGCACACTCTTGGCACACACCGCCGAGGGTGCGCGGTGACGCTCCGCACGCAAACGGAAAAGAAAGGAGTGATTCCGTGGAGAAAAAGCCCGCCTCCCGCACGGCCGCCGCAAAACAGCGCGCGGCCACGACGGAGGACATCACGCCGCACGCCCACAAAGGGAGCACCGACGCTTTACGAAGCAAAAACACGAAGAAAAGCACGAGCGCCCCGACGGATACCGGCAAAGGCCCTCTTGAAAAAATATGGAGCCGACGCATGGCGCTTTTGGGATTGAAACGGATCTATGAAACCGCGCTGGAAGGCGCGCGCATCGAGATCCGCGACGAGGACGGCGCCCTCGTTGAGGTGAAGTTCAATCCCTCGGCGGCCAACGCGGCCACGAAGGCGATCGAAATCGCAAACCGCATGATGGGCTATGCCGCGCCCGAGGAGGATGCGGCGGAGGAGCTTTCTCTCTCGGTGGATCTCGGCGATGCGGAGGAATTTGCTGTATGAGGATCCGCTTCTCTCCCCCGTTTGCGCCCCAGCGGGAGTTTTTGCGGGCGCGGGAGCGCTTTATTGCCTACGGCGGCAGCCGCGGCGGCGGAAAATCCTACGCCGTACGCATGAAGGCCACGCTCTCCGCGCTCCATTACCCCGGCATCCGTATCCTCATCCTGCGACGCTCCTATCCCGAGCTGTACGAAAATCACATCAAGCAGCTGCGCGCGCTTCTTCTCCCGTATGCCACCTATCGGGACACCGACAAGTCGATCAGCTTTCCAAACGGCTCGCTGATCAAGTTCGGGTTTTGTGATGCCGACAGCGACGCCGAGCGTTATCAGGGGCAGGAATACGATCTGATCTTCATGGACGAGGCCACACATTTTACCGAATACCAGTTCCGCTGTCTTTCGGCCTGTCTGCGCGGCACCAACAGCCACCCAAAGCGCTTTTACCTCACCTGCAACCCCGGTGGGGTGGGACACGGATGGGTGAAGCGGCTCTTTCTTGACCGTGACTTCTCCCCCGACGAGCACCCCGAGGACTTCCGCTTTATCCGCGCGACGGTGTACGACAACAAGCCGCTCCTTGCAAGCGATCCCTCCTATCTTGACCGCCTGCGCGCCCTGCCCGACGACATGCGCCGCGCCTGGCTTGACGGGGACTGGGATCTGCATGCGGGGCAGTTCTTTCCCGAATTCCGCCGCGCCGTCCATGTGGTCGAGCCGCACCCCATTCCCCCGCATCACCGCATCTTCCGCGCCTTTGACTACGGGCTGGATATGCTGGCCTGCCTGTGGTTTGCGCTGGACGAGCGGGGACACGTCACCGTCATCCGTGAGCTGTATGAGCCGGATCTGATCGTCAGCCGCGCGGCCGAGCGGATCCTTGCCCTCTCCCCCGAGCCGGTGACCGCCACCTACGCACCGCCCGATCTTTGGAACCGCCAAAAGGACACGGGACGGAGCATGTGGGAGATCTTTGAAGAAAACGGCGTGCGTCTTTCGCGCGCCGATCCCAACCGTGTGCAGGGATGGATGCAGGTGAAGGAATATCTTGCCCTCCGTCCGCAAGGAGATGGGAGCGAGCGCCCCCGTCTTACCGTCTTTTCCACCTGTCGGAATCTGATCCGCACGCTCCCTGCCCTACAGCACGACAGCCGCACCCCCTCTGACTGTGCGACCGAGCCGCACGAGATCACCCATCTGCCGGATGCACTCCGCTATTTCCTCCGCAGCCGTGCATCCCCGCCGCCGCCCGAAAGACAGGAGGAGAACGAATTTCGCGCGCGACTTCTCCGTCGCTACGACCAAACCAAAAGAAAAGGAAGATTTAACTGATGAATGTCAAAGACCTGTTCCTTGATGCTTGCAGGGAACAAGAGCTGGGCGCGGATGCGTTTTTGCGGTATCTGCGGGAGTGTACCCGTTATCTCCTGGTCCGTTACCCGCTCGCCTATCTGGTGGAAGGGGAGAAAAGCGCTCTCTCCTGTCCCCAAACGCTCAATGAGTCCTACGCCCTGCATGACCGCTATTACGCCGCCATCCTGCGCGGTGTGCTGTACGAAAAAACAAAGGACGAAAAGGATCGTGCACGCTTTGCAGAGGAGGCAGACCGCGCCTACCTCTCCCTTTGGCGCGAAAGGGCAAGCGGGCGGCGCGCCCTACCGGGAGGTGACGGACAATGATCTTTACCTCCTCTACCACCGCAAAGCTGCTGATCGACGACGTTATGGAGGATCTCGGCCTTTACGAGCCCCCCGCACGCGCGGACTTTTACAAGTTCTTCAACGAGTGCCTCACGCGCCTCTATACCGAGGTCATCTGCCATTGCTCGTCTGTGGAGATGACGACTGCCAACGGCTTTATCACCTACAATGACCTCATGGTCAAGGCGGAGCAATCGGTGTCGGGAGCGGACATCTGTGCCGTTGCCGTGAAATCCCCCTTTAATCCGATCATGCGTGCAACTCCCTTTACGCAGAAGCTACTCACCTCCACCACCCCCTGCTATGTCTGTGAGAAGGACAGGATCACCTTTAATTCCACCACCCGCCAGACCTACCTCATCTTTTACACCTACCGCCCTTCAACGGTCACGGCGGGAAATGAGTCCACCCTGCAGGTCGCCCTCCCCGCCGAGTATCACAACCTCCTCCGTGCCAAGCTGCGCGGCGAAGCCTACAAGCTGGCCAACGAGGACGATCTGGCGGCCAAATGGCTGGGCGAATACAACCTGCTCCTCGAGGATTTTTGCCGCTATGTGGCCGTGAAAAAGGAGGCCGAGAAGCAATGAGCACCGTCAGCCGTGAGGAGTTCACCGCCGCCCTTGCCGCCTTTGAGGAGGAGCGCAGGCGGAGCCGCCGCTTCCGCCGTCTTGTAGAGGATCTTCTCGATCATCTGGACGAGAGCAACATGCCGACCGTGGCCGAAAGGATCCGCGCCCTGCGCGGCGATCTGCTTTCCTTCCGCCGTGAGGAGACAGACACGGGGCGCATCCGGGAGGCCTCCCTCTCCCCCTCTGCGCTGACCGTGAAGGAAACCGAGGGAGATGCCGTCTGCTCGGCCACGCTCACCGCACGCACGCTTTGTATCCCCGCCGTCTTTGCAGGCGCAACAGACAGCACGGACGGCCTGCGCCCCGTATACATCCGCGAGGACGGAAGTCTGACCGCCGTGCTCACATAAGAAAGGAGCCGTATGAAAAAGAAAAACGCAAAAAAACAGACACGGGAGAGCCTTTCCCCTGTTGCACAGCTGCCTGCTTGCCCGTCACGTGGCGTGCCCCCGACCGAGGCGGATACCGCTTGCCCCTCCCGCGGCGCGCCCTTGGCAACCGAGAATATCCCTTGCACCGCATGCGGTGCGCCCATTGTGCCAAACACCACCGTTTGTGCGGTGACCGTTGTCACGGACACCCTGCCTGCCGTAGCTCCTGCCACGGATATCCCTGCCGAGGAAATGGCCAAAGAGGCTCTTGCCGAGGAGGTCAGAGAGGACGCACTCCCTGCCGACACGGATGCCGCCAAAGCAGTTTTCCCCGAAGCAGTCATCTCCGAAGGGGCATCCCCCGAGGCAGTCATGACCGAAGCAGTCATGCCCGATGCGGACGCCGACAGCGCGCGCAAAGCACCCCCACAGGATGCAAGGTCACTTTTGCTTGGCCTGCTTGCCTCGCTTGACGACGGCGAGCGTGAGCGACTCCGCGCCGCACTTTCTGCCCTGTTATCTTCCATAAAGACCAACCGCGCACGCGAGGAGGCTGCCCCGGCGGCGGAAACCGCCGCGCTATGCGAAAAACATCGGCTTGAGGCCGCCGCGCGTGCCGCGCACCGCCGTATTCTGCCCCCCGTATGCCCCCTCGGAGG
>JAZOOW010000034.1:0-5384 GCA_045655145.1 Eubacteriales bacterium
AGATTACGCTTTGATGTTTTGGAGGTCTACCTTCCGATGAACGATCCTCATGCGCCCCCCACCGTGATCCACATGCCGGATGCATTCCGTGCTTAAAATATTCCCTATTTCAATTCCATCTTCACATAACGGACACCACTCCGTTCAGAAAGGAATGTTATGAAGCTTATTGATCTTCATTGTGACACCCCATATCGCATATACCGCGACAAGCTGTCGTTTGAAAGCGAGCAGCTCCAGGTGTCCGCGCAAAGGCTTTTTGCCTTTGAGGAGGTACGGCAGGTTTGCGCCGTATGGTGTGACAAGGCCCTTTCCGATCAAGAGGCATATTCCGCCTTTTGGAATGTGCGCCGCGCCTTTTTGGAGGCGATCGACCAAAGCCACCTGCCCCCACGCTTTTCTTACTGTCTTGCCGTGGAGGATGCCCGTCTTTTGTGCGGTGACATTGAGCGCCTTGAGCTTCTCCACGGTGCCGGTGTTCGCTTTTTGACGCTCTTATGGCACGGCTCTACGCTCATTGGCGGTGCCTGCGACACCGACGATCCATTGATGCCCTTTGGCCACCAGGTGGTGCGCCGCTGCTTTGAGTTGGGTGTTACGCCGGATGTATCCCATGCCTCTCGCCGCGTGATCGAAGAAGTGGCCGAGCTGGCCGCAATCGCAAAAAAGCCCTTCGTTGCCACGCATTCCAATGCCTATTCCGTCACGCCGCACCGCCGTAATCTGACCGATTGGCATTTCAATCTCATCAAAAGCTCGGGGGGCATCGTCGGCATCAGCATGGCACCGCGCCACCTCTCCTCCGGCGAACGGTGCGGCATTGCAGACGTGATCGCGCACATTGAGCATTTTTACAGCATCGGCGGCGAGGATACGCTTTGCCTCGGATGCGATTTTGACGGTATCGAGGCCACTCCTGCCGGCCTTGAGGCAGTAGACCGACTTCCCCGTCTTGCCGCCGAGATGGCGCGCCTTGGATACTCGGACGATCAGATCGACAAGCTTTTTTACAAGAATGCCAAGCACTATTTTGAAAATCATGTAAAATAAAGACCGGGGGGCACCCCCGGTCTTGCCTCAGATCTCCTTCGGCTTGAATGTGGCACAAACGGTTTCACTGCTGGAGAGTGCGTAGCTGGGGCCTACAGCAATATGCCCGGCCATGCAGCAATTGGCGCTGTCGTGATAGACGCAATTACGCACATCACAGGTGATCCCCTTGATCTCCTTGCCGCCGCAGTCACGGCCGACACATTCCTTCTTCTGTTCCTTATCCATTTTGCAACCTCCTTTTTAGGTTGTTCTTATTCTTGGATAAGACGACTGCATTTATTCTGAAATCGGAGAAAAATATGCTTTACGTCATTGCGGATCTGCATCTTTCCACAGCCGAAGGCACAAACAAGTCCATGGAGGTCTTCGGGAACCGCTGGAACGGCTACACGGAAAAACTGAAAAAGAACTGGTCCGCCGTGGTGGGTCCCGAGGATCATGTTGTCGTTCCGGGGGATATTTCCTGGGCCTTATCCCTCCCCGAAGCGCGGGAGGATCTCCTCTTTTTGGATTCCCTGCCCGGGCACAAATACATTGGCAAGGGCAACCATGATTATTGGTGGTCCACGGCCGCAAAAATGGACATGTTTTTCAAGGAGAACGGCATTTCCTCTATCACCATGCTACACAACAACGCCTGGCTCTGCGAGGACTTTATCCTGTGCGGAACACGGGGCTGGTACCAGGATGCCGCCTGCGAGAACATGCCCAAAAACGCCGACTTTGGGAAGCTTGTAGCCAGAGAGGCCGCGCGCCTCAAGATCAGCCTGGAGGCCGGCCGTCTTTTGAGAGAGCAAAACCCGGAGCGTGAGATGCTCGTATTTCTTCATTTTCCGCCCGTTTGGAACGGGTTTGTTTCCGAGCCGATCACAGACTTGCTTGCACAATATGGCATCCGTCGCTGTTACTTCGGACACATCCACGGAAACTACACCGCACCGACCTCTTTTGTGTCGGGCGATATCCGTTTTTCTCTTATTTCCGCTGATTTTTTGAACTTTTCTCCGCGCCCGATCCTGCCGGAGCTTTAACTTGCGAAAAAGATGTGGGAAAACATGCCTAAAATGCAAAAACCTTCTTGACAAAGAATGCTTTATGCTGTAAAATATTAGGGATATCTATTGATATTACATTATGGAGGAAAAATCATGAGTCTTTCTAAGAAGAAAAAGTCCACTAGTGAAAAAAACTGCTACGATCTTGAGATCACCGTAGAGCGCGAGGCGTTTGCCGCCGCGATCGATGCCGCTTACAAAAAGAGCGCGGCTAACATTTCGATCCCCGGCTTCCGCAAGGGCAAGGCCCCCCGTGCGATCGTTGAGAAAATGTATGGCAAGGGCGTATTTTACGAAGAGGCTATCAATGCCTGCATTCCCGATGCTTACGAGGCAGCGATCAAGGAATCCAAGCTCGATGTTGTGGGCCAGCCCACCTTTGATGTTGATAACATCAGCGATGACGGCTTCACCCTTAAGGCAAAGGTATATGTCAAGCCCGACGTGAAGATCGAGGACTATCTCGGTATTGAGGTAGAAAAGAAGGTTGCAGAGGTAACCGACGAGGATGTCAATGCTGATATTGATCGCGTACGCGAGCGCAATGCACGCATTATCGAGGTAACCGACCGCGCTGCGAAAATGGGCGACAGCGTAAACATTGATTTTGACGGCTCTGTTGACGGCGTTCCCTTTGACGGCGGCAAGGCCGAGAAATTTGACCTTAAGCTTGGCTCCGGTCAGTTTATCCCCGGCTTTGAGGAGCAGGTTGCCGATCACGCCATTGGCGATGAGTTCGACGTAAACGTTACCTTCCCTGCCGAGTATCACGCAGAGGAGCTTGCCGGCAAGGCCGCTGTATTCAAGGTCAAGCTCAATGGCATTAAGGAATCCGAGCTTCCGGCACTTGATGACGAATTTGCCAAGGACGTTTCCGAATTTGACACCCTTGATGAATATAAGGCCGACATTCGGGCGAAAATGCAGGAGAGAAACGAAAAGGCCGCAGAGAACGAATTTGAGGATAAGCTCATCGATACGCTCATTGAAAAGATGGAGGCTGATATCCCCGAGGTCATGTTCGCTGAGGAGACTGAAAACTTCTATCGTGATTACGAGAACCGCATGAGGATGCAGGGGCTCGACATCGAAACCTATTTCAAGTATACCGGCATGACCGCTGATGCACTGAAGGCACAGCTTCGTCCGCAGGCCGAGAAGCAGGTCAAGGTTCGCCTGATTCTCGAGGCCATTGCAAAGCGTGAGAAGATCACCGCGCCCGCAAAGGAGATCGAGGCCGAGTACAAGCGCATTGCCGAGGCATACAATATGCCCGTTGATAAGGTAAAGGAGCTCATCCCGAAGGAGAACATCGCCGCTGACATGAAGGTCAAGGGCGCGATGGATCTCGTTAAGGAGAAGGCTGTTATTAAATAAGCAATCATTTCCCTGTTTCCGAAAGGAGGAACAATATGGCACTCGTACCAATGGTCATAGAAGAAACCAACCGCGGTGAAAGATCCTTTGATATTTATTCCCGCCTCCTCAACGACCGCATCGTTTTTTTGGCCGATGAAGTAAATGACACAACCGCTTCTCTCGTTGTAGCACAGATGCTCTATCTGGAATCTGTTGATCCGGAAAAGGATATCCATTTCTACATCAACAGCCCCGGCGGTTCGATCAGCGCAGGCATGGCAATTTATGATACGATGAATTATATCAAGTGCGATGTTTCCACCATCTGTATCGGTATGGCCGCCAGTATGGGTGCCTTCCTTCTTGCGGCAGGTGCCAAGGGCAAGCGCATCGCGCTCCCCAACAGTGAGATCATGATCCACCAGCCGCTTGGCGGCATGAAGGGGCAGGCCTCCGACATCAAGATCCACGCAGATCACATCCTCCGCATCCGCGACAAGATGAACCGAATTTTAGCAGAAAAAACAGGGCAGAGCCTTGATGTGATCGTCCGCGACACAGAGCGCGACAACTTTATGACGGCAGATGAGGCTGCGGCATACGGCTTGATCGACAAGGTTATCGACAAAAGAAAATAACGAGGTGCTTTGATGTCTACTCACAATCACGACGGTGAAAATCCGCGCACCTGTTCCTTTTGCGGTCGCAACGAGCATCAGGTACTCTTCTTGATCCCGGCACCGCGCAGCACAGACGTTTATATTTGTGATGACTGTGTCAATGTATGTGCCGATCTTCTGGGAGAGCAAGAGCCCGTTCCCTCCTCCGATTCCGCCACCGAGGAAGCAGAGCTGTCTTATGATACACTTCCTCGCCCGATCGAGATCAAGGAGATGCTTGATACCTATGTGATCGGTCAAGAAGAAGCCAAACGCGTTTTGGCGGTTGCTGTTTACAATCATTACAAGCGCATCCTCTCAAAAAAAGAGAAAAAAGAAGGCGACGACGTCGATATCCAAAAAAGCAATGTTCTTCTTTTGGGCCCGACCGGTGTCGGAAAAACCTATCTTGCTCAAACGCTGGCACGCAGCTTTCGTGTTCCCTTCGCGATTGCGGATGCCACCACGCTGACGGAGGCCGGTTATGTTGGCGAGGATGTGGAGAACATTCTTCTTCGTTTGATTCAAGCGGCCGATTATGATGTCGCGCGGGCCGAAAAGGGCTTCATCTATATTGATGAGATCGACAAGATCTCGCGTAAGGGTGAAAACGTGTCCATTACACGCGATGTTTCGGGTGAGGGAGTCCAGCAGGCTCTCCTCAAGATTCTGGAAGGAACCACGGCAAATGTGCCTCCGCAAGGCGGCAGAAAGCATCCCAATCAAGAGTTCATCCAAATTCGCACAGAGAACATCCTCTTTATTTGTGGCGGTGCTTTTGACGGACTGGAGAAGATCATTGAGCGCCGTAAGGGAACGCAGTCGATCGGCTTTGGCGGAGAGATCGTTGGTAAGGCCACACAGCGCAAAAAGGGTATGTATCGCGATGTTGAGGCTCACGACATTGTCAAATACGGGCTGATTCCCGAGCTTGTCGGACGACTTCCCACCATTGTTACACTGGAAAACCTTGACAAGGAGGCCTTGGTTCGCATCATCAAGGAGCCAAAGAATTCTCTGTCACGGCAGTATGAAAAGCTATTTGAGCTTGACGGTGTTACACTCACCTTCACCGAGGATGCCTATGAAGCCATCGCCTCACTGGCTATCGAGCGCGAAACAGGCGCGCGCGGACTCCGTTCCATTATCGAAAACGCGATGATGAAGCTCATGTACGAGATTCCCTCGCGAAAGGATATTGAAGCAGTCACCGTAACGGCAGAGTATATCCGCGGCAAAGGCGAACCGCAATTCACCT
>JAZOOW010000035.1:0-16795 GCA_045655145.1 Eubacteriales bacterium
TGGATGCGCTCAGTCCGCTTTCTGTTTTGTCGCGCGGCTACGCAGTTGCCTACGACAAGGCGGGGGGGATCATTTCTTCGGTACAGGGGCTATCCTGTGGGGATCGGCTGACTGTTCGTTTCTTGGACGGATGTGTGATCGGTCGCATAGAGGAGATCAATGAGCTTATGCAAGAACACAAGGAAAAAGAGGAAAAATCATGAAAAAAGATGAAACCTTTGAAAATGCAATGAAGCGCCTTGAGGAGATCGTGGCACTGCTCGAGGCGGGAAAACTGCCGCTGGATGAATCGCTTTCTGCTTTTGAAGAGGGAGTTTCCCTTGTGAAGCAATGCAACGATCAGCTGCAAGCCGCCGAGCAAAGGGTGCGCATTTTAATGGAAAACGGAGATGGCGAAATATCCCTACAGGATTTTTCGGCAGACACGGATCGATGAAGGATGCGTGCTTGACAGAAAAGCTGAAAAACGCAAAACAGCTTTGCGAGGACCGTCTGACAGAGCTTCTCACATCCTGTGAGCCCGATATAGCAATCCTTTACGAAAGCATGCGTTACAGTACCATGGCAGGGGGGAAACGGCTGCGCCCCTTTCTCGTTCTTAGCTTTTCTGAGCTGTTCGGAGGAAATATGCAGGTCGCGCTCGACTTTGCCTGCGCACTCGAGATGGTACATACCTACTCCTTGATCCACGACGATCTGCCTGCCATGGATAATGACGATTACCGTCGCGGTGTACTGACCAATCACAAAAAATACGGAGAAGCCACGGCACTTTTGGCGGGGGATGCTCTTCTGACCTATGCCTTTTCCGTGGTTGCCGACGCAGGTGGCGCGGCGGAGATCACCGTAGCGGCGGTACGCGCACTGGCGTGTGCTGCCGGTCCTCTCGGAATGCTCGGCGGTCAAATTATGGATAAGGCCGCAGAGGAGATCACGCCCGATCTTCCCACCCTTGTGCGTCTGCAATCCCGTAAAACCGGTGCGCTGATGCGTGTAGCCGCAGAGCTTGGGCTTCTTGCCGCGGGCGTGACAGATAAAAAGATTACAGAGGATGCGGTTACATATGCAGATCGACTTGGCCGCGCCTTTCAGATCAAGGATGATCTCCTCGATCTTTGTGGTGATGAAAAGCTGCTCGGTAAGCAGATCGGACGGGATGTTCGCCAAGGTAAGGCGACGTATCCCTCTCTTGTCGGTGTGGAAAAGGCGAAGGATGCGTTACACACGCTGACCGATGAGGCCAAGGCTGCTTTGGCGGCCTATCCGCACGCAGACATGCTGATCATCCTAGCCGAAAAATTAACAAAAAGGAAAAGATGACATGGAAACCATAAAGGGACTTTTGAGCAACGATATGCTGGTCTGCTCGTTCGTGGCTTACTTCATCGCACAGGTATTAAAGCTGTTAACAGGCTTCTTCCGTGAGGGAAAATGGACGCTGTCGTTGATCCTCTCCTCGGGCGGGATGCCCAGCTCTCATTCCTCCACGGTGTGCGCGCTCACCTTTAGTGCCGCGCGTGTTGTGGGCGTAACGTCGCCGATTTTTGCGGTTTGCTTCATTTTAGCCTCGATCGTCATGTATGACGCAACCGGTGTACGCCGTGCCGCAGGGGAGCAGGCAAAGATTCTGAACCATATCATTGCCGACCTCTTTTCAGGCAATCCGGAATATACCGAAAAGGCTTTGAAGGAGCTGATCGGTCACACTCCCTTGCAGGTAGTGGCTGGAGCAATTTTAGGCATGCTGATTGGGATCTTTTTCCCGTCGCTTACACCGCTGTTTGTATGAGAATCGATCAATTTCTTGAGAAAAAAGGGCTTGTGTCCTCGCGTAGCCGTGCCAAGGCACTGATCTTGGCAGGTGCTGTGGAGGTGGACGGTGCTCCGATCCGCAAGCCGTCTTATGAAGTCGGTGATGAAAACGAGATTGTCGTGCGGAGCGACCTTGCCTATGTCAGCCGTGGCGGACAGAAGCTTGAGGCTGCACTTTCGGCCTTTTCCGTGTCCTGTGCGGGACGCACTGTGCTTGATATCGGTGCCTCCAGCGGTGGCTTTACCGACTGCGTCCTGCAAAAGGGGGCAGCACGCGTTTTTGCGGTAGATGTAGGGAGCGGACAGCTCGCCGCCTCGTTGCGCACGGATCCGCGTGTTACCTGCATTGAAAATTATAATGCCCGCTATATGAAGCCGGAGGATTTTGATGCCGTATCTACACTGGCGGTTATGGATGTGTCCTTTATCTCGCAAACGCTGATCCTTCCCGCGCTTGCAACGGTATTGCCCGTGGGCGGTGAGCTGATCACTCTGATCAAGCCACAGTTTGAGGCAGGGCGGCAGGCCTTGCGCCGGGGAGGCATCGTGCGCGAGGAAAAGGACCGAGAGGCGGCTGTTCTCCGTGTGACGGAGGCGGCACGTGCTCTGGGGCTTTCTCCTTGCGGCAGGATACAGTCGCCTATCCGCGGGGGTGACGGGAATATAGAGTATCTGGCATACTTTGTAAAAACAACGGAGGAAAGGACATGAAACGTTTTTTTCTTTTTCCCAATGCATATAAAGACCAGGCACTGTCTGTGACAAAACAGGTGGCAGAGAAGATCCTCTCGCTTGGTGGGCAGGCCTTTGTTGCGCCCGAGCACCTTCCACATATGCCTGCGGGCGTTTTGACGGCAGATCCCGACCGTTTGCCGACGGATGTGGAGGCGATTATTTCTATCGGGGGCGACGGAACTGTGCTTGCTGCCTCGGAAACCGCGCTTGCAAAGGACCTACCGCTTGTTGGCATCAACCTTGGACGGTGCGGTTATTTGACGGCAATCGATCCGTGTGACATCGATAAGCTGGAGGCTCTTTTTGCAGGGGGTTATCATACCAGAGAGCTGATGGCCTTGCAGGTTGGTCATGTTGAGAACGGAAAGGAACACGTTTTGCCGCATCTTTCAATCAATGACGTGGTATTTCACCGATCGGTGATGGGGAATACGGTGTGTCTTGCCTTTTCTTGTGAGGGAGAGAGCCGTGTGTCCTATCTTGGTGACGGGCTGATTCTCTCTACGCCGACAGGCTCAACGGCGTATTCGCTCTCGGCCGGTGGACCGATCCTGTCCTCGGATATACGGGGCATATGTGCTACGCCGATCTGTCCGCATTCCTTTTTTAACCGCCCTGTGGTGTTTGGCACAAGAAAACGGTTGGTTGTCTGCAACGTCTCCGCAACGGACTCTGCCAATGTCAGCCTTGACGGCAGAGAGCATTTTCTCCTGGCACCGGGCGACCGTGTATGGGTAGAGGTGTACAAAAAGCCCTTGCGTGTTCTGGTAACAGAGCCCTACGATTTTCTCGGAACGCTTTGCAAGAAAATGAAAATAACGGAGTGACGGTCATGAAAAGCAAAAGACAGCAAAAGATTCTGGAACTGATAGAAGCCTATGATATTGATACACAAGAGGATCTCATCGCCCGTTTGCGTGATGCAGGCTTCGCCGCAACGCAGGCCACCATCTCGCGCGATATCCGTGAGCTGAATCTCGTAAAATCCATGTCCGGTGAAGGGGTCTACAAATATAACAGACCAACACGCCGAGAGGGAATTGCTCCGAAGTTCAACAGTGCACTGGCGGGCTCGATCCTTCGTATAGACTGTGCGGGGAATATGATCGTCATACACGGGTATCCCGGTATGGCACAGCCTATTGCCTCCTGCATTGATGCCATCGGTCATGCAGATGTTCTTGGCTGTGTAGGCGGGGACGATACCGTTCTGGTTGTGATCCGCAATGCTGAAAAAGGAAAAGAAATGTGTGAAAAAATACGGCAGATGCTTCATGCCATGTAAAAAGGAGACCTCTTATGCTATCTTCCCTGTATATTGAGAATGTAGCGGTCCTAAAGACGGTGAGCGTGGATCTTACGCGGGGCTTTTCTGCCTTCACGGGAGAAACCGGTGCCGGAAAATCCATGATCATCGACAGCATCAATTTCCTTCTCGGCAGCCGCGCGGATCGGGAAATGATCCGCAAGGGGGAGGCACGGGCGTGTGTCAGGGCCATCTTTTCGGAAATTTCTCCGCCTACCGGTGAGATGCTTGCGTCCCTCGGGCTTGCTCCCGATGAGGATGGCATGCTGATGGTTGAACGGACACTCACAACAGAAGGACATTCCGCTGTGCGCATCAACGGCCGCCCATCTACACTTTCTGTTCTGCGTGCGGCCACACCGCTCCTTTTGCACATTCATGGGCAAAACGATAACCGCATGTTGACCGACACGGAAAATCATATCGACATTTTGGACGGATATGCAGACAATCAAAGAGAGCTTTCTGCGTACCGTGAAGCATATGCCGCCCTTTCGGCTCTCCGCCGTGAGATCCGTGCGATCTCTCTTGACGAGGGTGAGCGTCTTCGGCTTCTTGAAATGCTTCGCTTCCAGGTGGAGGATATTGATGCACTTTCCTTGCGCGTGGGTGAGGAGGAAAAGCTGGAGGAAAAGCGTACGCGCCTCCGCCATGCAGAAAGGATCGCCAAGAACAGCTCCTTTGCATACCGTGCATTAAAGGGGAGTGAAAAGGGAAGCGTGATCTACATCCTCTCGCGCACGATACAGGCATTGGGGCAGTTAAAGGATATTATCCCCGAGAGCGAGCAGCTTTCCGCAAAGCTTGAGGAATATATGTGGCTCATCGACGATGTCGCCGAGCGCGTATCCGACTTTGCCGAGGATGGCGATCTTGATCCGACGGCAGAGCTTAACCGCGTAGAGGAGCGGCTGGATGCGATCCGCCGTTTATGTAAAAAATACGGTGCTGATATTGAGGAGGTGCTGGCATTTCGCGAGAAAGCTGCTGCGCGTCTTGACGAGATCAGCACAGCCGACGATCGGCTTGCGGCCTTGAAAAAAGAGGAAAAGAGCAAGCGTCTTGTCGCCGAGGAGGCGGCTCTGCGCTTGCATGAAACGCGGGTGGCTGCGGCCGCGCGTCTTGAACGGGAGCTGACAGAGTACCTCGCCTTTTTGGATATGCCGCGTGTACGCTTTGAGGTTGCGGTAACGACGCGCGACGAGGGGGAGGCACGCTTTGAAAAAAACGGTTATGACCGTGTGGAATTTATGATCGCAACCAATCCCGGCGAGCCTGCGGCACCGATGGCGAAGATCGCCTCGGGCGGCGAGCTTTCCCGTATCATGCTGGCACTCAAAAGTGCCATTGCCGACAAGGACGGCATTGCTACGGTCATTTATGACGAGATCGATACGGGCGTGTCCGGAAAAACGGCACGTAAGATCGGCATGAAGCTGCGCGATACCGCCAAGACAGCACAGGTCATCTGTGTCACACACTCGGCACAGATCGCGTCGCTTGCCGATACGCACTATAAGATCTGCAAGGAAGAGAAAAACGGACGTGCGGAAACGCGGGTAGATCTCCTTGATTGGGAGGGGCGCATCAGCGAAATCTCGCGCATACTGGGAGGCCTCTCTGTGACCGAGGCACAGCGCCGTGCCGCATTGGATATGCTGGAGGGACAATAAAAAGAAGGATGTGCATCGGATAACTTTCAGGAGGTCCGCTATGCACTGTCGCGTATCAAAGTATGTCAGCCTTCTTTGCAAGGAGCAGGCGTGCGGCCGCTTTTTGGGCGAGATCCTGCCGCATGCACCTGTGCGCTGTCTGTTTTCCTTTCGTATCGAAGGGGTCGCCCGCCTTTTGGTCACGCCTGCCGATATTCCCTCGTTTATGCATGCCGTACACCTAGCCGCCACAGAGGGGCTCCCCTATGCTGTTCTTGGCGGTGGGAGCAATCTTCTCCCCCCCGATCAAGAATACAACGGCGTTTTGTTTTCTACAAAATGCCTGAACAGAGTTTCTGTTTGCGGAGGAAATTTCAAGGCAGAGTGCGGAACAGGACTTAATCGTCTTATTCTGATGGCGCGCGACAGAGAGCGTGGCGGTCTTGCGCCTCTTTATGGGATCCCCGCGACGGTAGGTGGAGCAGTCTACATGAATGCAGGGGCACACGCTACGGCTATTGCAGATTGCTTTCGGGGGGCACTCCTTTTTGATCCCTTGCGGAATGAGAAGCATTTTTTCACACATGCGGATATGGATTTTTCTTATCGAAGCAGTTGCTTGCAGAGAAATAAACGCCTTATTCTCCTGTATGCTTGTTTTTCGCTGTACGAGCAGGCGAGCACGCAGATCTCTGCATCTATTGCGAACGTCATTGAAATAAGAAGAAAGACACAGCCCCTCTCGTTCCCCAGTGCAGGAAGCGCCTTTCGCCGTCCGCATGAGGGGGTTGAGGTGTGGCGCCTCGTGGACGCCTGCGGTTTGCGTGGATTTTCGGTTGGCGGCGCACAAATCTCCGAGAAGCATGCGGGCTTCATTGTGAATCGCGGTGGGGCAACGGCGTGTGATGTACGGGAACTCATCACACTGGCGCAGGAGCGTGTTTATGCCAAATTCAGTCTTGCGCTCACACCTGAAATTGAATTTTTACAGTCGGATGGGCCGTGCGGCATCTGTAGGCCGCTGCCTTGACTGAGGACAAATAATAAAAGGGAAAGGAGGCAATGCTATGTCCTATACCGATGCTGTGAAAAGTGAACTCATCTCTGCACAGATCAAGCATCCGCATTGTCGCCGAGCCCTTCTTTTTGGCATTCTTGCGGCGCGCGGACACGTGACGGCAGAGGAGCATATTCATCTGCCGCTGGAGGGAGATGCGCTCTTTTCCTTGGCGGAGGGCTTGATTGCCGAGCAGCTTCACAGAGAGGTGCGGCGTATCCGTCGCAGAGGCACGGTGGCTACGGAGCAGCTCATCTTTTCTTCAACCACGGCGGCTGATTTTCTTAAAGGCCTCTCGGATATGGCGGGAGCGGAAACGCTGCCGTTTGAGAAATGCCAGAGCTGTCACCGTTATTTTTTGATCGGCATTTTTCTTGCCTGTGCCTACGTATCCGATCCGAAGCGGGAATATCGCGTGGAGTTTTCCTGCGGTGACCGCCGCGCGGTTATGCAGGAGCTTCTTGCCCGTTACGGCCTTTTCCCGAAATCTGCGGATCGCCGTGCGGAGCACTTGCTTTATTTCCGTGACAGCACGGCCATTGAGGAGCTTTTTGGACATATGGGTGTAACCGGTGCGCTCTTTTCCGTGATGGAGCAAAAGATGGAGCGCGCCTTCCGTAACGAGATCAATCGCATTGCGAATTGCGAGGCCAATAACATTGAAAAGACCGTGGCGGTCGCACAGCGGCAGATCGAGCTGATCGGTCGCCTCATCAGTGAGGACAAGCTCGGCGCGCTTTCTCCGGAGCTGCAGGAAACGGCACAACTGCGGATGGAAAATCCGGAGCTTTCCTTAACACGCCTTGCCGCCGCCGCACATCCCCCCATGACGAAATCCGGCCTCAACCATCGCCTCAAAAAGCTGACAGAGGCCGCAGAAGCCCTGCTTGAAGAAAAGAAAGGAGACGTGACGCATGAGTGATTTTGTCCATCTTCATTTGCATAGCGAATACAGTCTTCTTGACGGTGCCTGCCGCATTGCGGATATTCCCAAAAAAGCCAAAAAGGAGGGACATTCCGCAGTAGCACTGACCGACCACGGCGTCATGTACGGGGCGGTGGATTTTTACCGCGCCTGCCTTGCAGAGGGAATCCGACCGATCATCGGCTGTGAGGTATATGTAGCGCCCCGTTCCCGTTTTGATAAGGAGGGAAAGGCGGATCTTTCCGGCTATCATTTGGTGCTGCTTGCAGAAAATGAGGTGGGATACCGCAATCTGATCTCTCTTGTATCGCTCGGCTTTATTGAGGGCTTTTATGCCAAGCCGCGTATCGATATGGCACTCCTTCGCGAAAAAAATGAGGGACTGATCGCACTGTCTGCCTGCCTTGCAGGAGAGATCCCCCAGGCCGTTTTGGCAGGGGATATGGAGGGTGCTCTTGCTTCTGCGCTCCGCATGCGTGATATTTTCGGCCCCGATCGCTTTTATCTGGAGATACAGGATCACGCCCTTTCGGATGAGGCAACCGTGGCACACGCAATTCGTGAGATCTCCGAGAAAACGGGGATCGGCATGGTGGCAACCAATGACGTGCATTATATTGAGCGCGAGGATGCCGATACGCAGGCGATCCTGCTTTGTATCCAAACGGGCAACGTCATCACGGACGGAACACCCATCGGCTTTGAAACGCAGGAGTTTTATTATAAGAGTACTGCGGAAATGAAGGCACTTTTTGCCGATTATCCCGGTGCTATCGAGAATACGGTCAAGATCGCCGATCGCTGTCATTTTGATTTTACCTTTGGGGAAACCTATCTCCCCACCTTTACGCCTCCTGCGGGAAAGACACATCGGGAATGCCTTTTGGATCTCGCTCGAGAGGGATTTTCGGCACGCGTATCACGCGGTGAGATCGATTTTTCCGTTGCAGACCATTCCGTTTACGAGGAACGGATGCACTATGAGCTTTCGGTCATTTCCGAGATGGGGTTTGATGCCTATTTTCTGATCGTCGGTGACTTTGTGGCTTATGCCAAGCGGCAGGGGATTCCCGTAGGCCCCGGGCGTGGTTCGGGTGCGGGAAGCCTTGTTGCCTACTGCATTGGCATCACCGATGTAGATCCTTTGCGTTATGATCTTCTTTTTGAACGCTTCTTGAATCCGGAGCGCGTATCCCTCCCCGATTTTGACATTGATTTTTGCTACGAGCGACGCGAGGAGGTCATCGCGTATGTGAAGGAAAAATACGGTGCCGATCATGTCGCACAGATCGCCACCTTCGGCACGATGGCGGCACGTGCCGCCGTACGGGATGTTGGCCGCGCACTCGGCATGCCGTATGCCGAGGTAGACCGTGTGGCACGGCTCATTCCGCAGGCATTGAATGTTACGATCGCGGATGCCCTCAAGGGCAAAGAGCTGGCCGCGCTCTATGAAGGCTCTTCCGAGGTTCGCTATTTGATCAATACGGCGCGTGCCTTGGAGGGGATGCCGCGGCACGCCTCCACCCATGCAGCTGGGCTCGTCATTACCGAAAAGCCTACGGCCTATTACGTGCCGCTGTCGGTGAACGGGGATACGGTCGTCACGCAATACGATATGGATACCGATGCCGCGCTCGGGCTTGTGAAATTTGACTTTCTCGGTCTGCGTTATCTCACGATCCTTGCCGATGCGGAAAGGGATATAAAAAAGCGCATCCCCGATTTTTCGCTTGACCGTGTTCCGCTTGATGATGCGGCTACCTACCGCCTCATCAGTGAGGGGCGGACGGACGGCGTTTTTCAGCTGGAGTCGGGCGGCATGAAGCAAACCCTCATACAGCTGAAGCCGGAAACCTTTGAGGACATCATCGCCGTGATCGCGCTCTATCGCCCGGGACCGATGGATTCGATCCCAAGGTATATTGCCTGCCGTCACGGAACACAAAAGGTTACCTATGCCGTCCCGGAGCTTGCGGATATTCTCGGTGTCACCTACGGATGCATCGTGTATCAGGAGCAGGTCATGCAGATCTGCCGCGAGCTGGCGGGATACAGCTTTGCACATGCGGATATCGTGCGTCGCGCCATGGCCAAAAAGAAAGAAGATGTTATGCAGCGTGAGCGTTCTCTCTTTGAGGAGGGGGCACGCAAAAAGGGAATTGCGCCCAAGGTCGCCAGCGCGATATTTGATGAAATGCTGAGCTTTGCCAGCTATGCCTTTAACAAAAGTCACGCTACGGTGTATGCCGTCACATCCTACAGAACGGCCTATCTTAAGGCAAATTACCCAACGGAATACTATGCCGCGCTGATGACCTCTGTTTTGGGAGATACCGTAAAGCTTGGAAATTATATTTCCGAGGCACAGCATCTCGGCATTTCTGTTCTGGCACCCGACATCAATGAGAGTGATCTGCATTTCTCGGTGGTGGATGGGAATATCCGCTTTGGGCTTCTTGCCATCAAAAATGTAGGCCGTGTCTTTGTTGAGGAGATCATTGCGGCACGCCGTGAGCGTCCCTTTGAGAGCTTTCTGGATTTTGCCGACCGTATGGCAGGGAACGAGCTTAATCGCCGCCAGGTAGAGGCACTTATCAAATGCGGCGCATTTGACCGCTTGGGGGTATACCGCAGTCGATTGCTTGCCGCCTACGAGAGCATTCTGGATGATGCGACGGCGCGTGCGCGGAACAACCTTTCAGGACAGATAGATCTGTTTTCTCTCGGCAATGTGGGAATGCCAAAGCTCAGCTTTTCCTATCCGGAGCTTCCTGAATTCAATACGCGTGAGCGGCTGATGCTGGAAAAGGAGATCGCGGGGATGTCCTTCTCGGGGCATCTTCTCGATGATTACAGCCGCCATATCGCCACGCTCCGCGCCGAGTCGATCTCGGATATTCTTGAATCCTATTCCGAGGAAACGGGAGAATCCGACCGCTATACGGACAAAGAACGGATTCGGGTGGCAGGTCTTGTGACCGCACGAACCAACAAGAATACAAGAAGCGGAGATCCGATGGCCTTTGTCACCGTGGAGGATCGCTTTGCGGCCATGGAGCTTGTCGTTTTTCCGAAGGTGCTTGAAAAATACGGGACAGAGCTCTATCTCGAAAATGCGATAGAGGCCGAGGGAACGCTCTCCTTCCGCGAGGGCGAAGCACCGAAGATTCTTTTGAGCGGCGTGCAAAGCCTAAAGCCAAACGCCACCTTTGTCGTGCCCGAAGCAGTAAAGCCTGTCGGGGAAGGAAAGGCAGAATCCGAAAGACGGCTCTATCTTAGGGTTCCGCATGTAGAGAGCCCCGTGGCGGAGGCCGCATTGCGTCTTTGCCGTGCCGCAGAGGGGGATGTGCCTGTCGTTCTGTATGAGATGGAGAACAAGCGGTATCTTTCCGCCAAGGATGTGGCCGTTCTGCCCGTTGAGGCACTTCTTGCGGGGCTTGCGTCCCTTCTCGGCAAGGAAAACGTGGTGCTACGTTGAGGGAGCCGTCTTCGTTTTGTCATGAAGAGTTTGCAGTTTTTTTAGAAAAAACCTGCCTTTTTTGAATTGACATACGGGGGAATATCATGTATAATAATGCTATTGTAAGCGAAGAATAGAAGCTGACCGTTCGGTCAGAGCAAAGTCAGGTGATATCATGCAAATGTGTTCAAGATGCCACGCGCGTGTGGCTGTTGTATTTATAACCAGAATGGAGGACGGCAAAACCGTCAATGAGGGGATCTGCCTCAAGTGCGCCCGTGAGCTTGGTATTAAGCCGGTCAACGACATGCTCGAAAAGATGGGTGTGACGGAGGAGGATTTTGACCGCATGAGCGCGGATCTCGGTGCGCTCCTCGGCGGTGACGGGAATCTCCCTTCTGCGCTGGACGAGGAAAACGGAGAGGACGGCGGCGCGCCGGCCATCGATCTTCCGAAAATCTTCCAAAGCCTTACAGGCGAAGCCTCTCATGAAAAAAAGAGTGAAAAGGGAAAAGGGAAAAAGGGAGAGGAGAAAAAAGGTGCACCCAAGCGCAAATACCTTTCCACCTATTGCCAGAACCTGAATGACCGTGCCAAGGAAGGCAAGCTTGACCGTATTGTCGGGCGTGAGCGTGAGCTTTCGCGCACGATACAGATCCTTTGCCGCCGTCAAAAGAACAACCCCTGTCTGATCGGCGAGCCCGGTGTTGGAAAAACCGCCATCGCGGAGGCCTTGGCCTCTCGCATTGTGGCAGGCAATGTTCCGTTTCGCTTGATGGATGCTGAGGTCTATCTGGTCGATCTGACCGCCCTTGTCGCAGGTACGCAATTCCGTGGCCAGTTTGAATCCCGTGTTCTCGGCCTTCTCAATGAGGTCAAGGAGGCAGGGAATATCATCCTTGTGATCGATGAGGTGCATAATATCGTTGGTGCAGGCGAGGGAGAGGGCAGCATGAATGCCGCCAATATCCTAAAGCCGGCCCTCTCACGCGGTGAGGTGCAGATCATCGGTGCCACCACGCTGAAGGAATACCGTAAGTTTATCGAAAAGGATACCGCCCTTGAACGCCGTTTCCAGCCGATCATCGTGGAGGAGCCCTCACTTGCGGAGAGTGTGGAGATCCTGCGCGGCATCAAGGATTATTACGAGAACTATCACGGCATCCTGATCCCCGATGCTGTCCTGCAAACGGCAGTTCAGCTTTCGGAGCGGTATATTACCGACCGTTATCTCCCCGATAAGGCGATCGACCTTTTGGACGAGGCGGCATCCCATGTATCCCTTTCCTCGGCGGTGCTCAACGAAAAACGCCGCAACGACCGCGATCTGAAAGCACTCTATGCGGAAAAGACTGAAATTGAAGCCTTGCCGGACAAAAACGGAGATGGCGAGAATGAGGAGAAATACCGCCGCCTTGCCGATGTCAAGGTGCGTGAGCTGCAGCTGATAGATAAGCAGGCATCGCTTGAAAAAGAGTCTGCCAAGATTTATCTTACAAATTCCGATCTTGCGGATGTTATCGAAATATGGACGGGGATCCCTGCCAATACCGTGCGTGCCGACGAGTTTGCGAATTTGGATAAGCTGGAGGAGCGGCTTCTTTCCCATATCGTGGGACAAGGAGAGGCCGTGTCTGCGGTGGTGCGTGCCATCAAGCGTAGCCGTGCGGGCGTGTCTGCACGTCCTGCACCCGTTTCCTTCATTTTTGCAGGCCCTACGGGTGTTGGTAAGACAGAGCTTGTCAAGGTTCTCGCGGCTGATCTTTTCCATCAGCCCGAAACGCTCATTCGCCTGGATATGTCGGAATTTATGGAGAAGCATTCGGTTTCCAAGATCATCGGCGCACCTCCCGGCTACGTTGGTTACGACGAGGCCGGTCAGCTGACCGAGAAGATCCGCCGCCGTCCGTATTCTGTCGTGCTTTTTGACGAGATCGAAAAAGCACACCCCGACGTTCTCAATATTCTTCTTCAAATTCTTGACGAAGGAAGAGTCACCGATGCGCAGGGGCGCGTAGTCAATTTTGAGAACACGATCATCGTCATGACGACTAATGCAGGCTCTGCCCGCGCAGGGGCTGTATCCGGTTTTGGCGAGAGCGCGGAGGTGCAGGGGAAGGAAAAAACAGAGCGTGCGCTTTCTGCCTTCCTGCGTCCCGAATTTATGAATCGCATTGATGAGATCATCACCTTCCGTCACCTCGATGAAAAGGATTTTGAAAAGATCGCACAGATCATGCTCCGTGAGCTTTCGGATGCATTTTCCGCGCGCGGCATACGCTTTGCGTATACCGATGAGGTAGCGCGTAAGGTCGCCGTTGCATCCTATTCCTATAAGTATGGTGCGCGCAATATGCGTCGGTATATCCGTTCTCATATCGAGGATCCGCTTGCCGAGGAAATGATCCGTCAGCACGAAAAACAGATAACGGACATTGCGCTTGCGGTCGTTGACGGCGAGATCCGTGTCACTTGTATATAAGCCGCTTTGGCAGAAAGATAGAGGATACTCCTATGAGCGAATGTACACATAATTGCAGCACCTGCTCGGCAAATTGCTCCTCTCGTGCAAAAGAGGATGCCGCGCAGTCAAATGATCTTTTAGCTCCCCAGAATGCGGCCAGTAATGTACGCCGTGTGATCGGTGTTGTCAGCGGAAAGGGCGGTGTCGGAAAATCCACCGTGACCTGCGCGCTTGCAACCCTGATGAATCGTCGCGGCTACAAAACCGCGGTTCTCGATGCCGATATTACAGGCCCCTCCGTGCCGCGCGCCTTTGGCCTGCGCGGTATGCGTGTTGAGGGCTCGGAGCTTGGCATGTTTCCCGTCATGACAAAAACGGGAATCGAGGTCATGTCCACCAACCTGCTCTTGGATGAGGAGAGCAAGCCCGTCGTATGGCGCGGCCCCGTTATTGCGGGTATGGTCAAGCAGTTCTGGACGGATACCTGCTGGAATGAGGTAGACTATATGTTTGTGGATATGCCTCCCGGAACGGGAGACGTACCGCTGACGGTATTCCAAAGTCTGCCCCTTGACGGCATTGTGATCGTCACCTCGCCCCAACAGCTCGTTTCCATGATCGTGGATAAGGCCGTCAACATGGCAAGCATGATGAACGTCCGCATCCTCGGTATTGTAGAGAATATGAGCTACTTCCGTTGCCCCGATTGCGGCAAGGCACACGCGATTTTCGGAGATAGCGGTATCGACGGCTTTGCGGCAGAGCGCAGCATTCCCGTGCTTGCCAAGGTGCCGATCGATCCCGAGCTGACCGCCCTTTGTGATAAGGGACTCATCGAGCTGATGGAAACAGACGCCTTTGACGCGGCGGCAGACGCCATTGAGCGCGCCACAGGCGGCGAGAAGATTTAATGCTTGTCATATGTGAGAGATAAATAAAAGAACGCACCAAGCTTGTTGCTTGGTGCGTTCTTTTTGCCCCCTTTTGTTGCTCGATCGCCTTTGTATGTAAAATGTTTTTCTTCCGCCATACATAAAACGACAACCTTTTTTATTCCTCCTTGTTATAATCGAACCCAAGGAGGGGAGATCATGCAAACGGTTGTATACGGAGATGTTCTTTTTGCGGTCAATTTCAGTATTGATCTTTTGGTCTTGTCGCTGACAGGTTACTTTCTTCATTTACGGCGGCGTTTGCTCTCCTTGCTGCTTGCCGCTATTCTCGGGGGAGTTTACAGTGTCTTTTTCTTGTGGTTATCCCCCTCGTTTTGGGATGGTATCCTTCTTTCCGTCGGTATGGCTGTGCTTTTGTGCCTTGTTGCCTATTTTCCCATCGGTCTTGGCACGCTTTTTCGTTTGGTGATCGCCTTCTTTGCGGCATCTGTTTTGCTTGGCGGTGCGGTGAATGCGCTGTATGCGCTGTTGGAGTCCTTTTTCGGCACGGAGAGCCTTGAGGGGGTTAATGCCGTCATGAGCGGCAAAAAGGCAGAGCTCTTTTTACTGTACGCATTGGGGAGCGGCCTTTTGATCTACATTGCAGGCCGTTTTCTTTCGCACCGCGAGCGCCGCAGAAGCATGCAACTTGAAATTGAGGAGGGTGGACGCACCGTAAAAATAAGCGCGCTGGTAGATAGCGGAAATCTCCTGACCGATCCTCTCACATCGCGCCCTGTCATACTGGTGCGAAAAAAGGATATCAGCACGCTGATTCATCCGGCGGTGTTTTCTATTTTTGATTCGCGTTACGGTCAGGACAGAGAGTTGCCTCTTTCTGTCAAAAGAAAGGTGAGAGTAATTCCCATGACGGGGATAGACGGCGGACATACGCTTGTGGGGTATATTCCCGATGCGATTCTTGTGTATCCGCCGGAACGAGAGGCGGATAAATATGTCGCACATGCGATGCTGGCTGTCTATGACGGAAAAATGCGGGATTTTGGCGGGCATGCTGCCATCCTCCCCGATTGCTTATGTCGATAAGGAGAAAAAATGAAAATCATCGAGAAGCTAAAGGCCTTGTTTTGGCGTCTGCGACGGCCCTCCTTTGGCGAGCTTTTTTACATAAACGGCTCGGATGTTCTTCCGGCGCCGCTTACGCGTGAGGAGGAAGAAGCGATCCTGCGTGCGGCAGAGGAGGACGAGGGGAAGCGCACGCTCCTCATAGAGCATAATTTGCGCCTTGTCGTCTATATTGCCAAAAAGTTTGAGAGCACGGGCGTCGGAATCGAGGATCTTATCTCCATCGGAACGATGGGGCTGATGAAGGCGATCAACACCTTTCGCACGGATAAAAACATCAAGCTCGCCACCTATGCGTCGCGGTGCATCGAAAATGAGATTCTGATGTACATTCGCAAAAACGGTGTTCATAGGAGAGAGATCTCCTTTGATGAGCCGCTCAATGTAGACTGGGACGGTAACGAGCTTTTGCTTTCCGATATTTTGGGGAGCGATGCCGATGCTGTATGTCGCGACATTGAGGAAGAAGAGGAGCGGCGTACGGTGCGCCGCATGGTAGAAAGACTGGATGAGCGAGAGCGCACCATCATTGAGATGCGCTATGGCCTGCAAAGCGGCCGCGAGCTGACGCAAAAGGAGGTTGCTGATGCACTCGGAATCTCACAATCCTATATTTCCAGACTCGAAAAAAAGATTATTTCGGAGCTCCGCGAGGAGCTTCGCGAGAAAATCTAAAAAAGTTTTGAAAAAGGCTTGCATTTTTAGTAATTATCTGTTATAATAAATTCTGCTGCATTGAAACATGGCAAATACTATGTGAAGAAGGTGTAAAAATGAAAGCTGGAATTCATCCCGATTACAAGGAGGCAACCATCAAGTGCGCTTGCGGCGCTACGGTGGTGACCCGTTCCGTTAAGGGTGACATGAGCGTGGAAATTTGCGCAAAGTGCCATCCCTTCTATACCGGCAAGCAGAAGCTTGTTGATGCGGGCGGTCGTGTGGATAAGTTCAAGAAGCGTCTTGCAATGTCCAAATAATCGGTGTACCAATAAAAGAGGGCGCTTTCTGCGCTCTCTTTTTCCATTCTAGGGTAACAGGAGCCAAACGAACCCGCCGCGGAGCTGGTATTTTCAGCTCGTTTCGGTTTGTCGTCCTCACTTGGTGAATATATTGTCAAGTCTTTTGACGATGCTACGGCAAAAATTTGCCTCCCCAAATCGGGTTCGTCCGGCTTCCGTTACCCTAGCCTAAGTGGGCTTGAACCGACAAGGTTTTCTGCGGCAACTATTCCGTCTATCCTGCGGTAAAAATTCTTGCAATATCCGCATATTGCTACGCATTTTTCCCTTGTCTATCCGAAGTATTTGCTCACCGAAAACTGCGCGCACCCCTCACCGAAGGAATTTTTGATGGATTTTGGCGG